>JAHDYN010000185.1:0-2863 GCA_023383735.1 Gammaproteobacteria bacterium
CATCCGCGACGACCATTCCCTGATCGACTTGCCGGAAGGCATGCCCAGGGAGATCCTGCGTCACCTGAAGACGGTGTGGGTGGTTGGTCAGCAACTGCAGATTCGGCCCGATGGATCGCCCTTTGCCGGACCCGCTGCCGAGAAGCGCGACAAACCGCGGAAAAAGGGCAAACTGGGCAAGCCCAAACGAAGCACCTAGACTCCACCATCGCCACAGGACAAAGAGGCTCTTATGCACCACCGTCTGTATATTCCGGCACTAGCCGCCGCCCTGCTCTTGTCAGCCTGCGTCAAGAAGGACGTCGAACCACTGACTCCCCAGCAGAAAGCGGAAACCTTCGAAGCTTTCATCACCGCAGCCACGCGCAAGACGGAGGCCGAACTGACGCCCGAAGAACTGCGCCAGGTCTTTGACCAGTACCTGACCATGCAGATTGCGGCCGATGCCGGCGAGAAAGCCGGACTGGATCGGAAGCACGACGTGGCGGCACAGCTCCGCGTGCTGCACATGAACGTGCTCAGCGAAGCCGCGATGCGCAAGTACCTGGATGAGCACCCGGTGGTCGATGCGGATCTCAGCGCCGAATACGACGCACAGGTTGCCGCGGTACCGCTCGAGTATTCGGCCCGGCATATCCTGGTCGATGACAAGGCGACGGCCGAAGCGATCATCGTCAAGCTCGACGGTGGCGCGGACTTCGCCAAGCTCGCCAGGGAGAAGTCAAAGGACCCCTCCGCCGCGAACGGCGGCGACCTCGGCTGGTTTGCGCCGCAGACCATGGTGCAGCCCTTTGCCGATGCGGTCGCCGCTCTCGAGAAGGGCAAGTACACGACCGTGCCCGTAGAGACCCAGTTCGGCTGGCACGTGATCCTGCTTGAAGACACGCGGAAACCGACCCTGCCGACCCTGGCCGAGGTCAAGGACCGGCTGCAGGAGATGGTTCAGCGCAAAAAGATCCAGACGCATCTGGACGAGCTGAAGGCACAGTCGGGGATCGATGCCGACGAGGCCTACGAGGAAATGAAGGCAGCCCTCGCGGCCGAAGCGAAAAAGAAGATCAAGCTGGAAGCGCCCGAGTTCGGCGAACCGCGCAAGCCCGTACAGGAAGAGGGTGCGACAGCCCCGGATACTGCGACTAGCGGCGGCTGAGCCCCCTCTGATCCGGCCGCGGGCGCGTCACCCGGTGCGCCCGCGGCCGGCCACCAGCTGATCGAGTATCTCCCCGAAGACCTCGGGCGGCTGCGCGCCGGAAACAGCCTGCTGCTGATCGAATATCAGGAACGGCACGCCTGAAACGCCGGCCCGGCGGGCCTCGTCGATCAGTCCCCGGACGACCGCTTCATCGGCGTCGCTGCGCAACCGGGCTTCGAGATCCGGACTGGTCATGCCGACACCGGCCGCAAGGCGTGCCAGCACGGCGGGGTCGCCGATATCCTCGGAACGGGTGTGATGTGCGGCAAACAGCTGTTCGGCAAGCGCGTTCTGGTCGACCTCCGGGATCTGGCCCGCCCAGTACAGCAGCCGGTGCGCAGCAAGGGTATTCGGCGCACGGGCGCCCGGGGCCGTCGCAAATACCAGGCCATCGGCCGCTGCGGTCTCGACCATCTTCCCGATGATCGTTCCGGCCCGCTCCGCACCAAAGATCTCGGCGTAGTGAGCCTGCCGGTCCCTGCCCTCGCGTGGCATGTCGGGGCTGAGCTCGAAGGGCAGCCAGGAGATCCTGGCACTGATCCCGGGGCGGCTGGCCAGCGCCGTTTCGAGGCGGCGCTTGCCCACATAGCACCAGGGGCATACGAAATCGGAAACGATCTGGATCCGGACAGGGGTTTGCATGGGCCCAGTGTAGGCGCTGGCCGGGGCCATTCAACCCCGTTCAGGCCGGCCGGTTCCTCCGCAAGCCTTTCCTGATTGGTCTCAGCCACTTAAACTGTGCGGTCACGGGCCGTATTTCATGGCTCGCGGACAGTGACCCCGATGACAATCATGCACAGCCACGAAAACAGTGGCAGGCTCGGCCTGCCCCCAAAACAGGGCCTCTACAACCCGGCCAACGAGCACGACGCCTGTGGCGTCGGCTTTGTCGTCGACATCAAGGGGCGCAAGTCACACCGGATCCTGCAGCAGGCCATCCAGGTGCTGCGCAACCTCGATCATCGGGGAGCCTGCGGCTGCGAGGTCAACACCGGCGACGGCGCCGGCGTACTGTTCCAGCTTCCGCACCGTTTTTTGCAGGGCGTGGCCGAACATGCGGGCTTTACGCTGCCTGCACCGGGCGAATACGGCAGCGGGCTGATCTTCCTGCCACGCAATGCCAGCAAGCGCCGCAAGCTCGAGCAACGCTTCGAGCAGATCGTTCAATCAGAGGGCCAGTCCATACTCGGCTGGCGCACCGTACCCGTTCACAACAAGGAACTGGGCGAGACCGCCCGGTTGAGCGAACCCTTCGTTCGCCAGGTGATTATCGGCCGCGATCCCGCTCTGACGGATGAACTCGCCTTCGAACGCAAGTTGTTCATCATCCGCAAGCGCGCCTATAGCGAGATTCGCTCCTCCACGATCGACGGTGCGGATTTCTGGTACGTGCTCAGCCTGTCCTGCAAGACCATCGTCTACAAGGGCATGCTGCTCACCGAACAGTTGGACACTTATTTCACCGACCTGACGGATCCGGCAGTGGAAACCGCGCTGGCGATGGTGCATTCGCGCTTCAGCACCAACACCTTTCCGAGCTGGGACCGCGCGCATCCCTATCGCTATGTGGCGCACAATGGCGAGATCAACACCCTGCGCGGCAACATCAACTGGATGCACGCGCGCGAGGCGCTGTTCGAGTCCGAACTGTTCGGCGAAGACGTGGGCAAG
>JAHDYN010000185.1:2873-4754 GCA_023383735.1 Gammaproteobacteria bacterium
AGATCCCGCCGGTAGTCAATCCGAACGGCAGCGACTCGGCGATGTTCGACAACGTGCTCGAACTGCTGGTGCTGGCCGGGCGCTCGCTGCCGCACGCGATCATGATGATGATTCCGGAGCCGTGGTCGAAGAACGATCACATGGATGACGCCAGGCGCGCCTTCTATCAGTACCACTCCAGCCTCATGGAACCCTGGGACGGCCCGGCATCCATCGCCTTTACCGATGGCCGCAAGATCGGTGCAATTCTCGACCGCAACGGCCTGCGTCCCTCGCGTTACTACGTGACAAAGGACGATCAGGTCATCATGGCATCCGAGGCCGGTGTGCTGGAGATCCCGCCGGAAAACATACTGCGCAAGGGACGCCTGCAGCCCGGCCGGATGTTCCTCGTGGACACCGAGGAAGGTCGCATCGTCGAAGACGAGGAAATCAAGCAGCAGGTCGTCAACGAACGGCCCTACCGTCAATGGCTCGACGAGCACCTGGTGCATCTCAATGACCTGCCCGCAGCGCCCGAGGTGCCGGCGCCCGATCACGACATGCTGCTGCAGCGACAGATTGCCTTCGGTTATACCTTCGAGGACCAGCGCATCCTCATGACACCGATGGCGCGCGATGGCGTCGAGGCAACCGGCTCGATGGGCAACGATACCCCGCTCGCCGTGCTGTCAGGCAAACCCCGTCTGTTGTTCGATTACTTCAAGCAGCTTTTCGCGCAGGTCACCAACCCGCCGATCGACTGCATCCGTGAAGAACTCATCACGGCATCCGAGGTCTGGCTCGGCTCGGAAGGCAATCTGCTGGAACCGCAGCCCGCGGACTGCCGGCGCCTGGAACTGCATGCGCCGGTGCTTACCAACGAGGAATTCGCCAAGGTACGGCGACTCGACCTGCCCGGCCTGCGCGTCGGCCTGCTGTCCAGCCTGTTCCGTGTGGCGCGCGGCGAAAAGGGCATGATCGGTGCTGTTGAGGAATTGTGGGCCAATGCAAGCCGCCTGATCGAGACAGAGAACGTCAACGTCCTGATCCTCAGCGACCGGGGCGTGAACCGTGAAAATGCCGCAATCCCGTCGCTGCTGGCTGTCTCCAGCCTGCACCATTACCTGGTACGAGAAGGGCTGCGTACCCGCGTCAGCCTGGTCATCGAAACCGGTGAAGCGCGCGAGGTACATCACTTCGCGCTGCTGATCGGTTATGGCGCCAGCGTGATCAATCCGTACCTGGCGTTCGAAACGCTCGACGGCATGATCCGCGACGGGCTGCTGGCGAACATCGATCACAAGACCGCCTGCAAGAACTTCGCCAAGGCCGCCACGAAGGGCATCGTCAAGGTGATGTCGAAGATGGGCGTGTCCGCGGTGCAGAGCTATCATGGCGCACAGCTGTTCGAGGCCGTCGGTCTGCGTCAGGACCTGATCGACCAGCACTTCACTTGGACGGCATCGCGCATCGGTGGCATCGGCATCAATGTCGTGGCACGTGAAGCCCTGCTGCGACATCAGGCAGCATTCCCGGAGCGCCAGATCGCCGGTCAGGCACTGCCCCCGGGCGGCCAGTACCAGTGGCGTGCCGATGGCGAGCAGCACCTGTTCAACCCCGAATCCATCCATCGGCTGCAGAAGGCCGTACGCACCGGCAGCTTCTCGATCTACAAGTCTTACGCGCGACTGATCGACGATCAGTCAAGCAAGCTGTGCACGCTGCGCGGACTGCTCGAGTTCAAGCCCGGCAAGGCGATACCACTGTCGGCTGTCGAGCCCGCCGAAAACATCATGCGACGCTTCAAGACCGGTGCGATGTCCTATGGCTCGATCAGCAAGGAAGCGCACGAAACGCTCGCCATCGCGATGAACCGCATCGGCGGCAAGAGCAACACCG
>JAHDYN010000186.1:0-4059 GCA_023383735.1 Gammaproteobacteria bacterium
CCGGTCGTCCTTCGCGACCACGCGCTCCAGCACGCTGACAGCCTGGGCGACTTCGCCGGCCCGGTAGTAGGCCCAGCCGACCGTATCGAGCAGCAGCGGATCATTCGACGACTCGATCTTCCGCGCCAGCTCCAGCGCCCGCTTGTAGCTGGCCGGATCGCTGCGGTAATCGAGTATCGCCATGGCCAGGTTATTGGTCACCTGCGGGATGGCCGGATTGGCCTTGTGCAGGGATTCCAGCGAGCTGATCATCGCCTCGTACTGCCCCGCCTCCTCCAGCGCTACAGCCAGCGGCAAACCGATATACGGATTGCCGGGCAATGCCTTCATGCCACGCTCGTAGACCTTGATCTGCGCCGCGGGGTCGCCCGCATGGAGTTTGGCGAGCTGCAGATATCCGTCGGCCATATCCGGCCGGCTGCTGATCGCTGCTTCCAGGGCTTTCTCGGCTTCAGCCCGATCACCGCTCTGGCCATAGATGTCGGCGAGCAGGAAGTTGCCGAAGGCGCTGTTGTCCTTGCCGGTGCCGGCCTTGAGCTGGTTCAGCAGGGCGACTGCCTCCTGGCGCTTGCCGGCGGCATTCAGCGAACGCACCAGGCCCTCGATGGCCAGCGGATCATTGCCGGCACCGGCCGCCATGGACTTGCGGAAAGCTTCGGCCGCCGCATCGTAATTACCCTGCTCAGCCAGCACCCGGCCCATGGAGAAACTGCCGAGCCCATCCTCGCCAGGCAGCGCCGCCAGTCGCCGCGCCTCCGCAGCGGCCTGGTCTTTCTTGCCCTGGCCGAGCAGCAGATCGACCAGCATGCGTGAAGCGGGCGCATCGTCCGGGCGGACCTTGAGATGCCCGGTCAGCAGCAGTTCGGCATCGGCGTATTCCTGGCTCGCCACGTGCAGATTCACCAGCTCGGCAAGCGCCACGCCGGAGTCCGGTTGCAGTCTCAGCGCCTGCCGGTAGATGTCCTTGGCGACGGCCGGTTCATTGTTATTGCGGTGAGCCTCTGCCAGCAAAAGGAGCGCGGTTACGTTCTCCGGTTGCTTGCGGGTGACGATGCGCAGATCGGCGATGGCGTCGCCGGTATTGCCGGCTTTCAATCGCGAACCGGCACGCAAGAGCAGGGCCGTCGGCTCATCGGGAATGTCGACCAGCAGGTCATCGATTACCTTCATCGCTGCCGCATCGTTCTTGCTTGTGGACTCGATGACTGCGATGCGAATACGGCCCTTGACGCCGTCGGGGCTTTTGGGACTGCGCGTTGCCAGGGCCTGATAGGCCGCCTTGGCATCGTCGAGGCGCGCATTGGCCTCATAGAGGTTACCCAGCGCAAAACGCAAGGCGTCGTTATCCGGATACTCGGTGATGGACGCCTGCAGGAACTTCTCGGCTTTCTCAATCTGCTGCTCGCCAACCAGAAAACTGACATAGGCAACGCGCCGATCCGCATCCTCCGGATCGAGATCGATGAGTTGCTGATAAACCTTGTCGGCATCGTCGAGACGCCCCTGGCCTGCGTAAATCCGGGCCAACTGCTCCGGGTAGCTGCTGTCGTCCGGGTAGTCCTTGGCCAGCGCCTGCAGCCCCTCTTCCACCTCCTTCAGACGCTTGCCCTGCGCCAGCAGCAGGATCCGCTGCTCACGCAGCTGCTTGGCCTGTTCAGGCGGCATGCGCGCAACACCCGCATCGAGTATCGCCAACCCGCGGTCCAGGTCCTCGGCACCTTCCAGTGCACCGAGGATAAGCACCGGATCGCTGCTGGTTGGATCGATCTGCATCGCCTTCTCGAGACCTGCGCGTCCGGCACTCAGGTTGCCGTTCTGCAGATCCACACGTGCCTGGAACAGCACGACGCGGGCGTCCTCGGGCGCCAGCTTGAGCAGCGCATCGCTCTGCTCGGCAGCACTTGCCCAGTCGCCGATTGCAACGAAGACCATGCCCAGCTTGAGGCGTGCCTCGATGTTGGCGGGATCGGAATCAACTGCCACGAGCAGATGATTGAACATCCCCTTGTAGTCTTCCTTCTGCTCGGCAAGAAGCGCCATCAGATAACGCGCCCTGGCATTCTTGGGCTCTACCTGCGCGGCGTTTCGTGCCTCCAGAGTGGCCTGCTCATAGTCACCGGCATCGTAGAGTTTCTGCGCCTTGGCGACATAAGCGGCGGCCTTTTCCTCCGGTGAGGCACAGGCGGCGAGCAGACCCAGTACGCTGACGGCAAGCAAGGTTCGCATCGGAAACACGGTCTTCTCCTCAGGGGACGGGGCATTCTGCCGGGTCTGGCAGCGCGGTGGTGTTACGGGTTGTTCAGTATCTGGCTCCGCATCGGCACGTCGGCACCTGGCACATAGGGCTCGAGCACCGGTCGCAGCAACTGCGTCAAGTCGGTTAGCCGGGCATCGGCCTCCGCCGTTGCGGCCAGATCGGGCAGCGGTGTGGTCAAACGCACAAGCCCGCCGTCGCTACGCTCCATCAGCAGGCTGTCCTGAAAAATGAACCACTTGAGCAGATACTCGCTGCGCAGCACCCGGCCGCGCTGGGCAAACCAGTAGTACACAAGCTGGCGCTGTTCGCCCAGCGCAATGACGGCGCGATTGATGCGCAGGGCCTCGGCACCCGGACGGTGCGGCGGAATACTGTGGGATTCGAGCATCTCGACCCGCCAGCCGGCGCCGGGCAGACACGCCATCGGCGAATGCACGGAAGCCCCATAGACCTGCCGGTCGTACCACGTCACCCAGAGCGACACCGGCAATGGATCAGCCGGGCGCTGCCAGGCCAGACTCAGGTGATCCGCGAGTTTGAGCGAGGCCAGCGCCACCGGGTCCACCTCGGCACGGCGCCCTTCCCAGTCGCCCAGCTGCCGGGGAAAGAACGCGAAGCGCTGCCGCTCCGGAACCTGAAGTTCGGGCCGTGACACCAGCAGGGACGCCAACAGCAGGGCCGCGATCAGGAACAGGGCAGACCACAGCGGCGGGCTGGCCGGCATACGCCACAGCAATTGCGCGGGCGAGCCGGTTGCGGGCCAGGACAGGCCCCAGTTCGCGGCAACCGAACTGCCCGTGCGGCGCCCGAGCCACCAGATCAGCAGCAACAGCAGACCCGCACAAGCCAGGTACAGCGGCACACCGCCGGTTGCGTACAGGAAGGTCTCGGCAGCAGCTGCACCGAGGTAACGGGCCAGCAAGCCCGTCGCGGCAACGCGCACGGTACCGGCCAGCAACGGAATCCACAATGCCGATGAGAGCAACAGGAGTCGCCACCACCAGCGGCCCCGATACAGCACCGCTGCCGGCAGGGCCACACTCAGCAGTGGCAGGAACATCAGCACGCTGCTGCAGGCCTCGACCACCGGAATCCGGTACACGCCGACATCCAGCACATTGCCTTCGAGCACCACGGCAAAGCCGGCCATGCGGATCAGCCCCGCGCCGGGTAAAACCGCCATCAGCTGCAGCGAGGCGGCCAGGTTATTCGCCAGGAACTGCGGCAAGGGCACCATGAGCAGCAGATACAGGAGTGGCAACCACAGCAGGTGCAGATAGTGAAAACCTGCCGCCGAGAGCAACAGCCCCCACAAGGCCACGACAAATCCCAGCTGGCTGAGCGTATAGAGCGCCGCCAGTTCACCCAATACCAGCAAGCCCGCGCCAGCCAGCAACAACAGCAGGCCGGTCCAGGCGCCCGAACCGGGCGGAGCCTTGAGTCCGGCCCCGGTCGACTGGGGCTGCAGGCACAACAGGGCGATAACCACAAAGGGAACCAGCAGGCCGTAGCTGCCTTTCCAGGACCACCAGTTGCCGACCATCAGGCCGAGGCTGTCCCGGAACAACAGCACCAGACCGCCCAGCGCCACGGCCAGCAGCATGGGAACGACGGGAACTTGGCTTGCCGGTTGTGCCCGGCCCGGGGCGGTCGTCATGGCCCGGGAATCTAGCAGAGCCCCAAAAGAAAAACCCCGCACTGGGCGGGGTTTTCCCGGTTTCTGTTGAAACCGCCGTAACTTGATCAGTAGCTGATCAGGCTGCGGTACGGCGACGGGCCAGACCCATCAGGCCGAGGGCCGA
>JAHDYN010000186.1:4069-4715 GCA_023383735.1 Gammaproteobacteria bacterium
AAACAGCCAGACGGCTGCCGGGACCGGAACGACGTTGAAGTTGAAGTCATAGCCACCGACGCCAACAACACCGTTGGACAGACGCCAGTTGCCGCCACCGAGGTTGGTCAGTGCCAGGCCGCTGTACGAATTGGCCAAGCTCTGCGGAGCGCCGAGGGAAACGTCATCGCCACCCAGCACAACCGTGGTCGCGGTGCCGGAGTTGCCGATGGTGCTGTCGAGGGTGAAGTTGCCGCCGAGGTTCAGGTTGCCACAGAAGTGTGCGCCAACGATGCCACCGAAGACACCTTCAACGCAGGCCCAGGAGGCCGCCGTTGCGGTACCGGAGCTGAGCACACCACTGGTCATGGTATGCGTCATCAGCGGGGTCGCGCCAACCTTGGCAATCATGTTCAAGGTGCCGCCGGTCTGGGTGGCAACACCGGTGCCGGTATTCACATCCCAAGTGCCGGCGCTGTTAATGGTCCAGACCGAGGTGCCGCTCTTGCTGTAGCTGGTTACGCCGGTCAGAGTGGCCGGAGCTGCCTGGGCAACGCCGACTGCGCCGATCAGCGCAACTGCTGCTAATACTTTCTTCATTCTAGATATCCTCCAGAGGTTTCGAATTACAAGTCAATTGCTTGCGCAATCGCTTTGCGTTTTCGAA
>JAHDYN010000187.1 GCA_023383735.1 Gammaproteobacteria bacterium
GCCCCGGGATCTTGAGCGGCGAATTCCGGCGCGGCTGGCGACCGCTGACTGCCAGCATTCTCGGCAATGCCGGAGGCATCCTCTCGATCACCTTCTACACGCAAGGCCTGTTTGCCGGGCCCGTAAGCGCGGAGTTCGGCTGGACACGCAGCGATTTCTTTCTCGGCTTCACCATCATGCAATTCTGCGGACTGGTCACGGCGCCGCTGACCGGCTCCCTCGTCGACCGCCTTGGGCCCCGCACCGTCGGCATCGCCGGTCTCATCGGACACGCGATGATGTACCTGGTGCTGGCCCTGAATCCCGGTTCTCTGTGGGCCTTTTACCTGAGCTTCGCCGGGCTGGCCGTGTTCGCAGCCGGCAGCCTGCCGGTCACCTGGACCACGGTGGTAAACAGCTGGTTTCATGTACACCGGGGCGTGGCCATCGGCCTGACCATGGCCGGCATTGGCCTGGCTGCCCTGCTCGCACCGCCGCTGACGCAGTTCCTTCTGGATTTCGGCGGCTGGCGCCTCGCCTATGCGGGCATCGGCCTGAGCGCGCTGGCCCTGTCGCTGCCAGCGGTACTGCTCTATCTGCGCGTCGCACCCGCTGACGATCCCACGGCACCAACCGCCGGCGAGCCGACGCGCGTTCCATGGGGTCCGACGCGTGGCGAAGCCATGCGCGACTACCGGTTCTGGGTTCTGGGCCTTGCGCTGTTCGTGATCACGCTGTCAGTCATCGGCCTCATACCCAACTTCGTGCCGCTGCTGCTGGATCTGGGCTGGACCCCGGTGGATGCTGCGCAGGCCGCGACCCTGCTGGGTTTTGCAGTCATCGTCGGACGGTTGATGGCCGGATTTCTGGTCGACCGGATCTGGGCGCCAGCCGTCGCAGCAATGTTCTTCGCAGGGCCGGCACTGGCCATGGCATTGATGGTGAGTCTGCCCATCACGCCGCTGCTGGCGCTCGCCGCCGCCATCCTGCTCGGCCTTGCCGCGGGTGCAGAACTCGATCTGCTCGCCTATCTGAGCAGCCGTTACTTCGGAACCAGGCACTACGGCGCAGTGTTCGGCGGTATCTACGCTTTTTTTACCGTGGGTTCCGGCCTCGCCCCGCTGCTCTACGCGCGGGTCTTCGACCAGCTTGGCAGCTATCGCCCGATGCTGGCAGTCGCGGCAATCGCCATCGTGGTTGCCGTCGGCTTGCTGCTCACGCTGGGCGCCTATCCCTCAGCGGCACGCCCGGTCCGGCCCGCACGCTAGTGGAGCGTTACCCGTGACTTCTCGATCCCTGACAGGCCGGAGTAAAACGCGGCAATGTCCGCGATATCCTGGTCTGACAGACTCTTGACGTAGATCGACATGACGGGATCCTGCCGCAGGCCATCACGAAAGGCGGTGATCTGCTTGACCAGATAGCCCTGCTTTTGCCCGGCCAGATTCGGCCAGAGATCATTGATGCTGACGCCATCGGAACCATGGCAGGCATGGCAGGCCGCAGCTTTTGCTTCACCGGCTTTCGGATCACCGGCTGCGTGCACCGACGCACTTGCAGTAAACATAAGCAGAATCGCAATTCGCGTCAGTACCCTGACCATGGCAATCACTCCGCTAACTTGCAAAAAAAAACCTCCTCGACCGGTCAGGGTGAAGGAGGCCTCGCTGCCCTCAAGTCTTTGGCGAGTATGGATTTCGGATATGCCATGGTCAAGATGCGGGAAACCGCATCGGGCCTTGCTTGACATCGATTCGCAACGCAATCGATACTGCCGGCGCACGGCACCGCCGAGGTAATGATGCCTCTTCATCCAGAAATGGACGAAGGGGTTTTTTTTTGCGCGCCCGGAAATCACGCCATGATCAATTTTGAGCTCAGTGACGAACAACGGATGTACCAGTCCACTGCGCGCGAGTTCGCACAGAAGGAAATCGCGCCGGCAGCCGCTGCGATCCTCGGGCGTGACCGCGCAACGACGACTCCCTGGGATATCTTCAAGCCCACCTATCGCAAGGCAGTCGAAATCGGTTTTACCAAGCTGATGATCCCCGAGCAGTACGGCGGACTCGGCGGTGGCTGCCTCGACAATGTCATCATCATGGAAGAGCTGGCCGCAGTTGACCTCGGTATAGCGGCTTCCTACCTGAATGTCAGCGCCACTGCACCGGTCATCATCATGAAAGGTGGTGACGACCGGCAACGCAAGGCATGGCTCGAGGAGATCACCAGCTCACCGGACTTCGTGCTTGCGAGCGCCAGCAGTGAGCCGAATGTTGCCGGCGCTGACACCTTCTGCCCGATTCCGGACCCGAAAATCGGTCTGCGCACGCTGGCAAAGCGCGAGGGCGATCACTATGTCCTGAACGGAAGCAAGGCGGGTTTCTCGACAAATGCCGGTGCGGCAAGCGCGTTCTTCATCATGGCGAGGACCGACCTCAGCAAGCCGGGCATGGAAGCCAGCGCGATGTTCTATGTACCGGCCAACACGCCGGGCCTGACGGTTGGCAAGAAGACCGAACTGATCGGCTGGAAGACGGCCATGCACGCAGAAGTCTATCTGGACAACGTGCGGGTTCCGGCCGGTAACCGCATCGGCGCCGAGGGCGCCAACCTGGGAGCGTTCTTCATCCAGGTACTGCCCTATCTCGCCGGCGGCCTGGCTGCGTGCTACGTCGGTCTGGCCCGGGCTGCATTCGAGTATGCCTTCGAGTATGCGCATCAGCGCATCAGCTGGGGGCAACCCATCGTCAACCATCAGGCTGTTGCCCTGAAGCTCGCTGACATGGTGGTCGATCTCGAAGCCGCCCGACTGATGGTGTGGAAGCTCGCCTGGGCTGCCGACCGGGGCGACCCGCAGGCAGCCATGGTGCTTTCGCCGGCGGCAAAGACCTTTGCGGTCGATGTCGCCATCCGGAATGCGGAACGCGCCATGAAGATTCTCGGCGGCTATGGCACGGCAGCGGAATACAAGACAGGCAGCTTCCTGAACGACGCGTGGGTCGGTGACGCCTGTGACGGCACACACGACATGCTGAGACTGAATATCATCAATGCCCTGCGAATGATGGGCGGACTTAGAAAATGAAGGAGATGACAATGAACAAGTGGCTTACGCTGGCGATCACGACTGCGGCAATGGGTACGGCGGCCTGCGTACAGGCCGAGCAGCTGGTGGTTCGTGAAGTCAGCATGCGGACCTTTTCCGGCACGCTGAATGACGAAGAAACCCATCCGGTGCTGGTCATCGATGACCTGAAAAATCCACGGCCAATCGGCCCGGGGCGCGGAGCCGGCGGCTACGTCTTCCTGAACAACAAGCTGCTCGACTGGAAGGACGGCAAGGACATCGGGATGATGCGCGGTATCTGCTTCACGCTCGATCATGGCCCGAATGGCCCGTTCACGGGCAAGATCGAGATCGGTGCCGGCGGACCGTTTCCCTCCTGGTGCCAGCTCATGTATGAGCTGCCGGAGGGACAGCTTGTCGCCACCGGAATCATCGACCTGAACGCCATGGAACTCGACAAGTTGCTCCCGGTGGCGCTGGTTGGCGGCACCGGCAAGTACCGCGGTGCGCGTGGCGTGGTCACCGTGACGCAGGATCCGCCGGGACAGCCGATCACCTACAAGGTCGTGCTCGACTACGACCTGCCCTGATACCGGCAACAACTGACCACCATCCGGGGCGTCATTGCTGACGCCCCGGATGGGCGGGTTTTTTCGCGGAGGTGATCAAGGCATGACCAACGCCGCCCCCCTGGCTGAACTGGTCCGGATTTTCACCCCCGATCGCAACCTGTTGCACGGACTGCTCTGGGAACCAGCCGGCCAGGCGCGAGCCCTGGTCCTTTATGTACCGGGCCTCACCGGCACTTTCTGCAGCCCGCAGGACATGGGCAGCTTTGCAAAACCTGTGGTTGGCGCCGGTTATGCCCTGCTCGCCATCAACCTGCGCGTTGCCGGACCACCGGGTCTCCCCTATTCGCGTTTTGAAGACTGCGTACCCGATCTGGATGCGGCACTGAAGTTCGCCACCGCGCGCGGCCATGAACGCATCGTGCTGCTGGGTGACAGCCTGGGTGGGCCGCGCAGCTGTTATTTCTGGCAGGAACGCCGGCCAGCCCAGGTCTGTGCACTGGTGCTGATGGCTTCGATCCCCTCACCCTATGAAGAAGCGCAACAGCGCTGGAACGAGGCCGAGCGTATGCGCTTCGATACGCATCTGGGCAAGATGCGCGGGATGATCTCGGCCGGCAAGGGCCAGGAACTCGAGTTTTATCCGGACTTTCAGCCCCGACGGGGGATTGCGCTGTCTGCCGCAACCTGGGTCAACACCTTTGGAACACCCGCCGAGTGCAATGCCAGCACACTGAAGTACCTGCCGCAGGTCACGGTGCCGGTACTGGTGCTGCACGGTTCGCGTGACACCATTTCGCTGCCGGAAAATGCCAGGACCATGTATGAGGCGGCCACGCTGGCGCCGCGACGTGACCTCGCCTGGGCTGACGCCGATCACTTCTTCTTTGCGCCACCCGAAGCGATCGCCTACGCGACCCGCCTGCGTGAGTGGCTGGACTCCGTGCTGCCGCCCGCCTGAACCAGGCATTTCTTCCCTGCCGCTCAAGGCAAACGGGCATCCATACGGTCATCATCACGGGCGGCAACAGCGGACTCGGGCATGCCTGCGCCCGCAGGCTCGCGCAGGCCGGCTGGCA
>JAHDYN010000188.1:0-2349 GCA_023383735.1 Gammaproteobacteria bacterium
GTGAGTTCGAACTGGTGATTACCGACCTCTGGAACCGCGCCATGCCCATGATCCGCTACGCGATCGGCGATGTCGCGCGCCGGGCAGACGGTGTCTGTCCGAGCGGCAGGGGGCTGGAGCGGCTGTCACGGGTCTCCGGGCGGACCGCTGACTTCCTGTATCGGCCGGATGGCACGCCCGTGTTCGGCATCTCGCTGCTGGATACCTACATCATCCATATCCCCGGTATCCACCAGGCGCAGATGGTGCAGAACGAGTTGCGCCGCATCGACGTTCGTGTCGTGCCAACGGCGGATTACGGCCCGGAAACGGAGCGGGCCATTCAGCAGGTGGTGGGCCGTGAATTCGGTGCCGATGTGCGTGCGGTGGTCAGCCGCGTGGAACGCCTCGAACAGACCGAGCGGGGCAAATACCGGTTTTCGATATGCAATATCAGCCGCCCGCCGCCGACCTGAACCACAGCGATTCGCGTTTCAGCTCGTCGTAGTTGCCGCGCATGATGATTCTGCCGTGATCGAGCAGGCAGATGACGTCGCAATCACGTACGGTGGTCAGCCGGTGCGCGATGATGATGATGGTCTTTTTCTTTGACAGCTCGTGTACCGCATCCATGACGCTCTCTTCGGTGATTCCGTCGAGTGCGCTGGTGGCCTCGTCCATGATCAGGATGGCCGGATCCCGGTAAAGGGCGCGCGCAATGCCGATACGCTGCCGCTGTCCGCCGCTGAGCCGTGCGCCACGTTCACCGATCACGGTGTCGTAGCCCTGCGGCATGTCCCTGTCCACGAACTCCGCGAGCCTGGCGATGCGGGCTGCGTTGCGCACCGCGTCCATGTCGACCTCGTCATCGGGTATGCCGAAGGCGATATTGCGGGTGACGGTGTCGTCGGAGATGTAGATCTGCTGCGGTACATAGCCCACGTTGCGCTGCCAGGCCGGCATGTTTTCCGCATTGATCGGCACGCCGTCGGCCCGCATCTCGCCCGAGGCCGGGGCGAGCAGGCCGAGAATGATATCCACCGTCGTGGTCTTGCCGCAGCCGCTGGGGCCGACCAGCCCCACCGAGGTGTTGGCGCTGATGCTGAGGTCGAGGCCCCGGATGGCGGGTTCCGGCGCGCCGGCATACTGGAAGGAGATGTTGCGGAGTTCCAGCTGCTCGTTAAGCGGGAGGGCCGTGAGCTGCGCGCGGCCAGCCAGCTTCTGCTCGGCGGATATCCGCTCGCCCGGTGCCGGCATCAGGTCCCGGTGCAGGACCTCCAGGGCCGCAACACTCCGTCGCAGCAGCGCGAAAGCGGCAAACAGCTGTTGCAGGGCCGGCAGCAGGCGATAGCCGGCGAAAGCGTAAAGGGCCAGCAGCGGAACCATCGTCGCCTGCTGTTCATTGCGGCCGAGCAGGTACAGAACGACCAGCAGGATGCCGCCAAAGGCGATGAGCTCGAGTGCGTGCCGGGGCATGTCGCTGATCAGTCCGGCCGCCACGTTGTTGCGTGCGTGCCGCTCGGCATACAGCGAAAACCGTTCGAGGAAGGTGTGCTCGCGACCGAGGACCTTCAGTTCCTTGATGCCGCTCAGCGCTTCGTCGGCCGCCTTGTATTTTTCCGCATTGGCCTCGACCTGCTGCAGACCGATGACATGCAGCTTGCTGCGGGCAATCAGGTAGACCAGCGCATAGGCGCTGCCGAGCACGCTGGCGATGAGCAAGGCGACGAAGGGGTCAACGGCGATCAACAGGCCCATGATCGCCAGCGCGATCAGGCCACGGGAGACCAGTTCGCCGATCGGGCTGACCACGCCGATCACGACATTCCGTGCCTCGGTGAGGATGTTCTTGCCCAGTTCGGCCGTGTTCCGGTTCAGGAAAAACTCGTAGGGCCGGCTCATGTACTGCGCCAGCAGCCGCCGGGCCAGCACATAGTTGATCTTGTTGTCGAAGCGCAGGACCAGCCAGTTGTTGCCGGCCTTGAGCAACGTGCTGAAGAAGAGAAAAGCCACGACCACAATGCCGAGAAAGCGCAGAAACGCGGTCTGGCTGTCGAAATCCAGGCCTTCGTACATGGCCTTGAGCCACTGGTTCGTCTCGATCAGTTCCGGGCTGCTTACCACGGCCATGAAGGGCATGATCGAAGCGATGCCGGCTGTCTCCACGGCGGCAACCAGCACCATGCTCAGCAACAGGAGCAGGCCCTGCCGGCGTTCGTCGGCGGTCAGCAGGTCCAGCAGTTGGCGCAAGACGTGGGGCATGATGTCCGGGCAAGTCCCTTTATTACAACAGCTTATGATGAAAAGCCAAGGCGAGACCTTAACCGAATTCCGGGTCCGGATACCGTGGTCCGGGTCACCGCACGGATC
>JAHDYN010000188.1:2359-4655 GCA_023383735.1 Gammaproteobacteria bacterium
CGCCCGGTACCAGGTACCAGCAACCCTGGCCAGCATCGGCTTCGATGCCGATCGGCTGGTTGCCGGGGGTGAATACGGTCAGGGGATCCACGGCCTCGCGCAGGTGAAATCCGGCACGGCAGAAACGGCGCAAGAGCCCGGGGTGGGCGGCGAGCGCGATGGATACCGCCTCCGCACCCTGTTTGCCGCTCCATCGGGCAAAGCGGATCAGCAGTTCCTCGAGGCTGATGCCTGCCGGGTCCCAGGCGAAGTCCGCAATATGCATGCGCCCGTTGCGTCGGAAATGAATCACGTATCCGTCGATCGCCGTCCGGTCCCGCGCGCGCAGGCCGAAAACCGCGTAATCCCCCTGCGGGCTGTCCCGGTAGCGCCAGTTGAGGAAGGCAGCCGTCTTTTCACCGATCAGCGCGTATCCGGACCTGATGCGCGACCAGAGCTCGTCGAAGGCTCCGTCGAAGCTTGTGGCGACGAAGTGATCATGGCCAAAGGCCGGGACAGGCCGGTACAGGCGTGGCCGCAGGTACAGGGCGATATCGACAAGCAGGGCTGCGACCTTCCTTGGCAATGCCTGAGGTATCCGCTCGCGCAGAAAGCTTTCCGAGCGCAGCGGCAGCACCAGCGCCATGCGCTGCGCCAGTTGCCGGTAGCCGATGCGTTTGGTCATCGGGATGGATTTGGGATTCGGGAAGGCGTAGACAAGCTCGATGCCGGTTTCGGTCATGCGTCCGAGCAGGTCCTTCTGCAGGATGATCGAGGGGCCGAGCGAACGGTGCCGGTGGTCGACCATCAGGTCGGCGGCAATGCCGGCCCTGAGGGTCTTGCCGTTTGCGCAGAGGTTTCTGGGCAACAGAGCGGTCGAGCCCACGATCTCGTCTGAATCCTCGTCCCGCAGCAGACAGACCGTTGCCGCCCCGGCAGGGTTGTCGACGTACAGCCAGTTGTAGCGGGTGGGCGAGAAGTCGCCATAGACCCGCTCCCACAGGATCTCGATCGCGGTGCGTGCGTCCTTGCCGGATGGGCAGCTGGTCGAGTACGGCATCAGGCTTTCCCGGAGGTCTTGCCGGCGCCGAGTCTTGTGCCGACCAGATCCAGGCCCCGGTAAAGCAGCCTGGCAGCGGGCTTTCTCGCCGGCTCATCGACCAGCACCACCAGCAACTGGGCGATGACAAGAGCACAGATGCTGGTCATCAGGACGGCCCATACCGCGCCGACATGCGGCAGCAGGATTTCGATCAGCATGCGGCCAATGGCCGCGTGTGTCAGGTAGAGGGGATAGGTCAGGGCGCCGAGCCGATAGCTGAGACCCGATTGCGGCGTCAGCCTGTCGGGGCGGTGCAGAAACACGAGCAGCAACAGCAGCACGCCAAACAGCAGCAACACCAGCAGGGGAACCGCCCATGCCGACTCGGCGTCGGCGGTAATGAACCCGGAACGGATTCTGAGCGAGTCGGCAACCGACAAGGCAATGGCGATCCCCAGGGCAACCGCGCGCTGCCATGTCCATCCGGCCGAGTGGATCAGGTAGAGCAGGCAGCCGCCGATGAAGAACGATCCGTAGGGTGCGACGGCGAAGAACTCGATCCAGCGCGGTGCGCCCTGCAGCGTGATCCACGTGCACGCAGCGAGCCACGCGTACAGCCATCGTTCGATATTCCCGATCTGCCGCAGCAGCAACAGGACAAAGACCAGGAAGTAGAAACGTATCTCGAGTTCCAGTGTCCAGTACACGCCATCGATGCGTTCGGCATTGAACAGCTGCGGCATCATGGTTGCGTTGGCGAGCAGCCGGTGCAGGCTGATCTCCTGTCCGGACATCTGGGGTGCATGGGGGCCGAGCAGCAGGTAGCAGGCGCTGGTCAGCAGCATTGCCGCCCAGAAGGTCGGGTACAGGCGACAAAAGCGGGACACGGCAAAAGAGGTGGCCGACTTGCCCTGTGCCGACCAGAGGATGACGAATCCGCTGATGATGAAGAACAGTTCGACGCCGAGATAACCGTAGCGCGTGATATGTGCGGCGAGGGCCAGCCATGGTTTGCCGGCGTCTTCCGGCAGATAGCTGGAAAGGTAGTGGTAAGCCAGCACGCCCATGGCTGCGGCAAATCGCAGCATGTCCATGGCTGGCAGGCGGGTCTTTGCGGTGTTCACAGCAATCAGCCGCTCAACGGCGCCAGAGCAGCAGTTTCACGATGCCCTTCCATGCCGGCACATAGCCGGGCCGGTAGCGGAGGGCGCGCAGATAGTCGCCCAGTGCGGCGAACCAGCGCCGGTCGACATGAAAACGCGAGTAGCCGCGACC
>JAHDYN010000189.1 GCA_023383735.1 Gammaproteobacteria bacterium
GCAAAGCCGAGCTCCAGAAACACGAACTGGGACTGGGCAACCAGCAGCAGCTTCATGGTGGTGCGGCGCTGCACCTCGTTGCCCGCCTCCATCTCCTTGCCGCGACGGATGGCCTGGTTGAAGGACTTCAGGGTGCTCATGCCCTGGATCGAATCGAGGTACTGCGAGCTGTTGCGGTTCTTGACGACGGCATTCTGGCCGCTGATGCGGCGGAAGCCGCGGGCCGATGAACCGACGAAGAGCGGCGTCAGCGGCACACCGGCCAGCATCCACAGGCCGACCACCCAGTCGATCCAGAAGATCGCCGAACAGAGGAAGACCGGTATCGCGATCGCGACCCAGATCTGCACGAAGTAGACGCTGAAGTAGTAATCGAGGTATTCGACACCTTCGGTCGCCGTGTTGGCGATCTCGCCGGTGCGGCGCTTGCCGAGCAGACCCGGGCCGAGACGCACGACCTGACTGTAGATCTGGTCGCGCACATTGAGCTTCGCTTCACTGGAGGCGCGGAACTGTCCGGTCCGGAACAACCAGGCCAGCACGGCCTTCAGCAGCACCAGGCCGCAAAGCACCCAGAACCACTGGCGCAGCATGTTGCTGCCCTGCCAGGCAGCGTCCACCGCCAGGCCGAGCACCCAGTACAGCAGGATGGTGGTGGGAATCGTGGCCAGGCCGGCGACCAGCCCCACCTTCACCCACTTGATCGTCGCGGGCGTAATCAGCCTGTCATCGACACCGAGCATTGACCAGACATCCCTTTGCGGTAAACGCAGCCACCTTAGACCCTGAACCTTGGTTCAAGGTCAAGGACCCGAGCCGGTCGCTTCCTCGCTGCCGAACAACTGCTCCAGCGTGCGGACGAGATGTCGCGCCTCGACCGGCTTGCGCAGCAGCTGCACGCGCGAAAGCTGGCCTGCATGCCGCAATATCGGCGAGGTGTCGCCACTCAGCACGACGGCAGGCAGGTCACGGCCTGCCTTTGCCCGCAGCCGGTCCAGAACCTGCAGGCCGTTGTCCGGACCATTGAGATGGAAATCGGTGACGACCAGATCGATGTCCGGGCCTTCGCGCGCGAAGATCTCCTCGGCAACCTCGGCGGTGGCCGCAACACGCACCGGGTAACCGTCGAGCTTGAGGATGAGTTCGAGCGCTCCGCGCACCGCATCGTCATCCTCGAGGATGAGTATCGAGGGTTTGAGCAGCTCCGCCCCGGCAGCAGCGGACCGGATGGCGGGCGCTGCAGCCGCGCGCGACGCCGGCTCGACGAGTCGCTCCCGGGGTATGGCCAGCCGGAATGTCGTTCCGCGGCCGATCTCGGATTCAACTTCCACGCTGAAACCGAGCAGGCGGCTGATCTGCCGGACGATATGCAAGCCGAGCCCTGACCCGCGGCGACCGGCACCTGGCCGCTCCACACGGTAGTACTCGTCGAAGATCCGCTCGATCTGATCGGTCGCGATGCCCACACCGGTATCCGTCACCTCGATGGTGAAGTGCGTGGCAGTGGTCGCCGTGCGGATGCCCACGCCGCCGACGCGCGTGTACTGGAAGGCATTGGTCAGCAGGTTCTGGACCATCTGGCGCAGGAGGACCCGGTCGGTATGCAGGAATTCGTCGCCAGCGGTCACCGTGAGGCCCAGGCCGCGGGCAGCGGCGATGTGTTCGAACTGGCGCTTGATTTCGGCCAGCATGTCGCCAACCGCCACGTCCTCCAGCGTCGGCGTGACGGTGCCCGATTCCAGCTTGCTGATGTCGAGCAGCCTGTTGAGCATATCGCCCATCGATTCGAGCGCGTGCTGCTGGCGTTCGATGATTTCCGTGGCAGGGCCGTCGACCTGCCGGCCCAGCGCCGCGGTGAGCAGCTGCAGGGTCTGCAGCGGCTGGCGCAGGTCATGGCTGGCCGTGGCAAGGAAACGGCTCTTGGCACGGTTGGCACCATCGGCTTCGAGGCGCGCTGCACGCAGTTCCTCGGTGATCCGTGAGCGCTCGCTGACATCGCGTACAGCGGCAACGACCAGCAGCCGGCCGGCCTCGTAGATTGGCGCCAGACGGATCTCGGTCGGGAACTCGCTGCCGTCCTTCCGCACGGCCGACAGCGCCACCATCCGCGCACCCATCTCGCGCGCCGCGGGCGTGGCATTGAAGCCCTCGCGGTAGTGCACATGGCTGTCGCGGAACCGTTCGGGAATCAGGCATTCGATGCGACGTCCGATCAATTCGGCCTGGTCGTAGCCGAACAGGGTGGCAACCGCATTGTTGGCGTAGACGACCAGTCCGGCGCCATCCACCAGGATGAGGGCGTCGGGAGCCTGCTCGACAACCCGCAGTGCAATCGAGGGGTTCATGCCCTGCCCGTCAGTCATAGGGGTAAGCCCTTAGAGAGCAAAGCGGCAGGCCGGTTTAGGATCGGTCGATCATGGAGAACCACGATCATCAGTTGCGCCGGGCCAGTGCGCAAGTCGACCGCGTGCTCGAGCAGGTGGTGGCGGTCACCTATCGATGCCTGCTGCGCGAACTCGCCTCCGGTTTTGCCCATGAACTGAATCAACCACTTGCGGCTATTGCTGCTTATGCTGAAGGCGCCGCGACACTGCTGCGGCGCGACCCCACACAGGTGGCCAAAGCCATCGAGATCGTGGAGGAAGTCGCCCGCCAGGCCCTGCGGGCCGGCGATGCGATCCAGCGTGTGCGTGGCAATGTTCGCCCCCTTCCGGTTCATCGTGCCGCAACTGACTGTAATGCGCTCGTACAGGAAATGCTGCCGCTCATCGAACCTCTCGCCCAGCACCATGACATCCGCCTTATTGTAGATCTTTCCAGCCCCCTGCCGCAGATCCAGGGCGACGGGCCACGGCTGCAGGGACTCCTGCTGTTCCTGTTTCGGAACGCCGTGGATGCGGTCCTCGACTTGCCGGCAGCCCGGCGGCAGGTCACGATCTCGACTTCGAGTGATGCGGCAGCGGTCGAACTCTCGGTTATGGACAATGGTGCCGGTGTACCGGAAGCTGCAGCCCGGGATATGTTTTTGCCATTTTTCACCACAAAATCAGAAGGTACCGGCCTCGGCCTGGCTGTCTGCCGTACCATCGCGGTCGAACACGGCGGCGAACTGCGCTTCAGCAACCTGCCCGAAGGCGGCGCCCGGTTCTGGGCCCGTATTCCACGCATCGATGCGCCGCCGCGGAACTGATGACAACCTTGCAAAGCAAGACGGTATTTGTAGTCGACGACGACGAAGGCGTGCGCACGTCACTGAGCATCCTGCTCGATTCGGTCGGCTATGTACCGGTGCCCTTCGCCTCGGCCAGCGAGTTTCTCGCCCAGTACGACGCCAACCGACCCGGCTGCCTGGTGCTCGATATCCGCATGCCGGACATGGGCGGCATGGAACTCCAGCAGGAACTGGCCAACCGCGGTGCTTTTCTGCCGGTCATCTTCATCACCGGCCATGGCGATGTGCCGATGGCTGTCCAGGCGATGAAGAACGGCGCCTTCGATTTCCTGCAGAAGCCTTTCGGCCACCAGGACCTGCTCGACCGGATTGCCCGCGCGCTCGAGGCTGATGCGGAAGCGCGGCAGACACTGTCGCAGAACGAGGAAATCATCCGCCGCCATGCCACGCTGACGCCGCGCGAGAAGGAAGTGATGGAAATGATCGTCGGCGGCCAGGCGAACAAGGTCATCGCCATGGACCTCAAGCTCTCCGAACGTACCGTGGAGATCCATCGCGCCCGCGTCATGGACAAGATGGGCACACGGTCGCTGGCACATCTGGTGCGCATGGCAATGGCGCTGGAAAACCCGCACTGAGGGGAAGGCAGCCATGTACATCAATTTCTGGTACCCGATCATCCGCAGTGAAGACCTCGGCGCGGGCAAGCCCGAAAAATCGATGGTGCTGGGGCTCAACTTCGTCGCCTTTCGCGACAGCCAGGGGACGGCCCACGTCCTGAGCGACACCTGTTCGCATCGCGGCGCTTCACTCGGTGGCGCATGGGAACTCGGCGACCGGCCGCGGATCATCGACGACTGCATCGTCTGCCCGTATCACGGCTGGGAGTTCGGTCCTGACGGCGAGTGCCGGAACATTCCGTCGATCGGTTACGGCAAGAAGGTCCCGCCACGTGCCAGGGTGGACTCCTACCCGGTTCAGGAGCGGTACGGCATCGTCTTTGCCTTTCTCGGCGACCTGCCGGAGCGGGATCGGCCGCCGCTGCTCGATGTCGGGGAATATGCCGCCGAGGGCTGGCGGGCGAACTCGGTGCTGGTACTCGACGTCGACTACTACTATGAGCGCTCGATCGAGAACGGCCTGGATCCGGCGCACAACGAGTTCGTGCATCCCACGCATGGCCTGAAGGCGGTGAACCGCGACACCTACCATGTGCGGGAGTACGATGTCATGGACCATCCGCAGGGCTGGGGCATGTGGTTTGTGCACCGCTTCAATGCGCCGGGCCTCACCGATCCCACCTGGAAGTCGGTCGATACCGGCAGCAAGGCGCCGGGCGAACTGTTTGCCGGCAGCGGCACGCACGGCCCCAACACGATGGTCACTGAAATCAACGTCGGCAGCGGCAACAAGTTCCGCCAGTACTTCTTCGAGCAGCCGGTCGACCAGGCCAGGACGCGGATCTTCTTCCTGAACATG
>JAHDYN010000190.1 GCA_023383735.1 Gammaproteobacteria bacterium
CGGGTGAGGTGTGCAGCCAGAGTTTGCGGCCATCGGCGCGCCGGGCCGGTATGTTGGCGAGTTGCGGATCGCTGACGGCATGCGCCACCAGCGCCGGCGTTTCGACTTCGAGCAGGCCGCGGCGTCCGAAAAACGCCCGTGTGATGGCGAGCAGACGGGCACGCTGCACCAGTGTGTCGAGGCTCGCCGTCGGCTGCCAGTGCATGCCCCTGAGGCTCAGCGCGTCCGGGCCTTGCCCAGGCCTTCGCCCATCCGCACGCTGCGTCCGGCGCTCCAGCCCGGATCCCAGCTGATGAGTTCCTTCTCGGCCACGACGACCACGGTGGAGCCGAGGTTGAACTGCCCGAGCAGGCCACCCGCCAGGATCGACAGCTGCGGGGTGTCGGCCGGATAGCGGATACGGGTGACTTCCCGGCCCGGCGTGACTTCACCGGTCCAGGCCAGCGAGATGCTGGCGACATTCATGGCGCCCACCAGTACCACCGCGAAGCGGCCGGCCGGATTCTCGCACCAGAGGATCACGCGCTCGTTTGCGGCAAACAGGCCAGGTACGGTACGCGCAGTGCGCCGGTTCACCGCCCAGCGGCGTCCCGGTACATAGACCATTTCGCGGACCTGTCCCGCCAGCGGCATGTGCACCCGGTGATAGTTGTGGGGCGCGAGGTAGATCGTCAGCGTGGCGCCATCGTGGAAACGGGTGACAGCGGCGTCGTCCGTGGCCAGAAAATCGGCCAGCCGGTAGCGGAAGCGCTTGGCCTGGACCAGATTGCTGCCAGCGGCGTAGCCGAGTTCCTCGATCATGCCGTCGGCGGGACTCACCACCGTGTCGGCGCCGGCAGCGACCACGCGCGCACCCGGTCGCAATGGCCGGGTGAAGAAGGCATTGGCGTGTTCCCAGGCCGCCGGCTCCGGATGCTCCACCTCGCTCAGGTCGACCTTGTAGAAGCGGATGAAACTGCGGATCAGCAGGTTGCGCAGCCAGGGTGTGCGCTGACGGGCCAGCCAGTAGACGACACGCCCGAGCAGTCGCTCGGGGAGCAGCCGCTGGAACATCACGAAGATCTGGTCAGGCAGACCCTGCAGCATGGTTCCCGGTTCCGGTCGTGTCTGGCACCAGCGTATTCTATACGCCGGATCCGGGCGCCGATGGTCAGAGAGTGATGGCAGGCAGCAGAACTGGCGACAGCAGTACGGAAGGCAGCAGTGTTGCCGGGCTGATTGCGCGCTGTACCAGGGCGCTCGAGCGGAGCGCGGTCTGCTTCGGGCATGGCACAGACAACGCACGCGACGAGGCGGCAGCGCTGGTCTTTCACGTGCTCGACCTCGATCACGATGACGCGCTGCGCGCCTATGGCCTGACGGTATCCGCAGCCGGGCAGCAGCGCGTGGCCGCGATGCTCGAAGCGCGCATCACCACGCGCCGGCCGCTGCCCTATCTCACCGGCGAAGCCTGGTTTGCCGGCCTGCGCTTTGCGGTGGACGAGCGCGTGCTGGTGCCGCGTTCACCCTTTGCCGAGCTCATCATGGGCCGTTTCGAACCCTGGCTGGATCCGGCCGGTGTACGCCGTATTCTTGAAATCGGTACCGGCAGTGGCTGCATGGCGATCGCCTGTGCGCGGGCCTTTCCGGACAGCAGCGTGGTGGCGACGGACATATCCGCTGCAGCACTGGAGGTTGCCCGCCGCAACGTGGCCCGGTACGAGCTGGCAGACCGGGTGCAACTGGTCGAGGCCGATCTGTACGCCGGGGTCACCGGGACTTTCGACCTGATCATCAGCAATCCGCCCTATGTTTCGGCGGAAGAGGTGGCTTCGCTGCCTGATGAGTATCGCCATGAGCCGGCGCTGGCGCTCCTCTCCGATGAGGACGGGATGGCAACGCCCGCCAGAATCCTGCAACATGCGACGCGATTCCTGTCGGCGGACGGCTGGCTGGCCCTGGAGGTCGGCGGTGGCGCTGCGCTGCTGGAAGCGCGTTTTGCGAACCTGCCATTCATCTGGCCCGAGTTCGAGCACGGCGGCGACGGTATTGCGCTGATCAGCGCCGTGGACCTGAGAGCAAGCGAATGTCCGGCAACACCATAGGCAGACTGTTCTCCGTGACCACCTTTGGCGAGAGTCACGGGCCCGCGATCGGCTGCATCGTCGACGGATGCCCGCCGGGCATGCCGCTCGCCGAGTCCGATATCCAGCACGATCTGGAACGGCGACGGCCCGGCAAGTCGCGGCATACCACCGGTCGCCGCGAGCCCGACACGGTACGCATCCTGTCCGGTGTCTTCGAAGGATTGACCACCGGTACCCCGATCGGCCTGCTGATCGAGAACGTCGATCAGAAATCAAAGGATGCCGGGATCAAGGACCGCTTTCGTCCAGGCCATGCCGACTATACCTATCAGCAGAAATACGGCCTGCGCGACTACCGCGGTGGCGGGCGCTCCTCGGCCCGTGAGACCGCGATGCGGGTCGCAGCAGGCGCGATTGCCCGCAAGTACCTGCGCGAGCGACTCGGCGTCGAAGTGCGTGGTTATCTCCGCCAGCTCGGTCCCCTGGTGCTCGACCCGCTGGATCTCGCCACCGTCGATGACAACCCGTTCTTCTGTGCCGACCCGTCCCGTGTTCCGGAACTCGAAGCGTATATGGATGCACTCCGCAAGGAGGGCAACTCGATCGGCGCGCGGGTCAACGTGCTGGCCTCGGGCGTTCCGGCCGGTCTCGGTGAGCCGGTGTTCGACAAGCTCGAGGCCGATATCGCCCATGCCCTGATGAGCATCAATGCGGTGCGCGCGGTCGAGCTGGGTGCGGGGTTCGCCGTGGTGGCGCAGAAGGGCACCGAGCACCGTGACGAGATCGGGCCCGGCGGCTTTCACAGCAATGCAGCCGGCGGCATTCTCGGCGGCATATCCACGGGCCAAAACATACTCTTCAGCATGGCGCTGAAGCCGACCTCGAGCATTCGCCTGCCTGGTGCGACCGTGGACGAGGAGGGCGAGTCTGCCGAGATCGCCACCACCGGCCGGCATGACCCCTGCGTCGGCTTGCGTGCCGTGCCGATCGCAGAGGCGATGCTCGCCATCGTGCTGATGGACCACTACTTGCGGCAACGCGGCCAGAATGCCGATGTGCGGCCGCTGACCCCGGCAGTCGAGGCGCGCCCGCGGGGGCGCTGAGTTCCCGCGCGCCCGGTGGTCCGGGCGACGTTCGCTCCGTGGCATTGCGGGCTTGTTTTTGCCCTGCAATTGCCTATCCTTCGGCGGCTTCTCGCCCTATACCCATCCTCAGAGTTCAAGCCCATGTCAAAGAAGGTCGCCTACAGGGTCGCTGTCGCCGGTGCCACCGGTCTGGTCGGCGAGACCATGCTGCAGATTCTTGCCGAGCGGAAGTTTCCGGTCAGCGAGCTGATTCCGCTGGCCAGTGCGCGCTCGGTCGGCAAGACCATCGAATACGGTGGCCGCACGCTGCCGGTCAGGGATCTCGCGACTTTCGATTTTGCCGGGGTGGATATCGGCCTGTTCTCGGCCGGTGGCAGCGTTTCGGGCGAGCATGCACCGCGGGCTGGAGCGGCCGGCTGCGTGGTGATCGACAATACCTCGAAGTTCCGCTACGAGGCTGATATCCCGCTGATTGTCCCCGAGGTGAATCCGCAGGCCATTCCGCAGTACCGGCAGCGCAACATCATCGCCAATCCGAACTGCTCGACGATCCAGATGGTGGTGGCGCTCAAGCCGATTCATGATGCCGTGGGCATCACCCGCATCAATGTCGCGACCTATCAGTCGGTGTCCGGTGCCGGCCGGCGTTCGGTCGAGCTGCTGGCGCGGCAGACCACCCAGCAGCTGAACGACCAGCCGGTGGAAACCCAGGGTGCCGCCAGGCAGAACGCGTTCAACGTCGTGCCCCATATCGACGACTTCATGGACAACGGCTACACCAAGGAAGAGATGAAGATGGTGTGGGAGACGCGCAAGATCCTCGAGGACGACTCGATTCAGGTCAATCCGACAGCTGTGCGCGTCCCGGTGTTCTTTGGTCATTCCGAAGCCGTGCATATCGAGACCCGGCGCAAGATCTCCGCGCGTGAAG
This sequence comes from Gammaproteobacteria bacterium, assembly GCA_023383735.1. Taxonomy (GTDB): domain Bacteria; phylum Pseudomonadota; class Gammaproteobacteria; order Steroidobacterales; genus SHZI01. The sequence continues at coordinate 4,083 of JAHDYN010000190.1, forward strand.
TCCGCGCCCTGCTCGAAAAGGCGCCCGGCATCTGCGTGGTCGATGAGGCGCGGCTCGGCGGCTACCCCACGGCTGTCAGCGAAGGCGCGGGTCACGATCCGGTCTATGTGGGCCGGATCCGGGAAGACCTGTCCTGCGAGCGCGGCATCAATCTGTGGGTGGTGGCCGACAACATCCGCAAGGGCGCTGCGCTGAACAGCGTGCAAATCGCCGAGGTGCTGATCCGCGACCATCTCTGAGTTGCTTCCCCCGGGCGACAGTAGATGTCCGTCACGAAACGGGCGATGAGTCCATGATCTGCCTTACGTAATACGGTCATATGGGCTATAGTTGCCGCCACTTCTCGGAGTGGGTTACGACGTTCTGCTGTGCGCCTTGAGGCCGGGTCACCAGGGGTGGTGTGCCGGGTCATGAACGGGGATTGGTGATGCCACGAGTTCCACTCGCTGCAGTATGGCTGCTGGCGGGACTGATACCGTTGTCTGTCGGGGCCCTGGGCCTCGGCGAGATCAGTCTCAAGTCAGCATTGAATCAAGCGCTGGTCGCAGAGATTCCGGTTAC
>JAHDYN010000191.1 GCA_023383735.1 Gammaproteobacteria bacterium
CCATGCAGGGTGTCGATGCAGTGATCTCGGCGATTGGTGCCAAGGGCAAGGATGGCCCGTCCCGCCCGGAAGTCATCGACTACGAGGGCGTGAAGAACCTCTCGGCGGCAGCCTCGGCCGCGGGTGTCAAACAGTTCGTGCTGGTTTCATCGCGCTCGGTCACGCAGAAAGACCACCCCCTGAACCGGATGTTTGGCGACGTGCTCATCTGGAAACTGAAGGGCGAGAACGCCTTGCGCGCCAGCGGCGTGCCCTACACGATCATCCGTCCGGGTGGACTGACAAATGCCGAACCGGGCCAGAGCAGCTTTGTGATCGAGCAGGGCGACGAGGTACGCGGGCAAACCACGATCGCGCGGGCTGATCTCGCCACCATCTGCGTGCAGGCGCTCAAGTACCCCGAAGCACTCAACCGTACCTTCGAGACCAACACCGTTCCGGGCTCGCCGATGACGGACTGGCGCGCACGATTTCGCGACCTGAAACCGGATCCCTCAATGTAGCAGCGCTTCCCGACGCCATTGGCCGTCATGCCAGACGATCTGGTATGGCGGCCAGTAGGTGTCGTCGAGCCTGAGCGTCAGCACTTCGACCTGGCCATTCCAGGTAATCGTTGTCAGGCGTACCGAGTCGCGGTTGCGCTTGCCGCTCACCACCGCGAGAAACTGATCCAGATCGGCGACAACCGCGCCATCCACGGCCGTGATGCGCCGCCCGGCAAACAAGCCGTAACGCGAAGCCGGCGAGCCAAAGGCAAAGTAGGAAACATACACACCGGTCGGTTCGACCCCGCGTTGTGCCGCCATGTCCCGGTAGGGCGCCTGCAGCAGCGCGCCGGCCCAGAGCAGCGCGCGACGTATGCCGGTGCCCTCCAGCGGAACCGTGGCCACCTCCAGGGCGAGCACTTCGCTGTTGCGAAGCACTTCCAGCATGACCGCCGGTTTCCGCGTCAGTCGATCAACGTCGCGAAAGCGTGTCGCCGGCTCACCGTCGATGGTCAGCAACAGGTCGCCAGCCTGCAGGAGGCCGGCAGCGGGCGATCCGGCCACGGTGCGCGTCACGCTCAGGATCTGCCGACGTTCGGGGTCGTGTACGGCGATGCGCTCGGCCCACGCTGCCGGCAGCCCGAGACGGCGCGCGGCAGCCAGCGGGATCTGCGCCCACTCGACTTCCAGCGAATGCAGCAAGCCGTCACTGCGGACCAGATCGAGAAGTTCGGCCACGTACTCGGCCGGCATGCCGCGATTCTCCTGGCGCAACTGGCCGTTGCCCTGCCAGGCAAAACTCGACCAGAGCGAGACCACATCGCCCTTGCGGTTGATCACCACGCCGTCGATATCACGGGGCGGATTGACCAGCGCCAGGGTCTCGAGATTGCTCTCGCGAAAGCGCATCGTGCGCGAAAGCGGATAAGCCACCGGTTCCAGCGAGGAGAATGTTGTCGGCTGGGCAACCAGCTTGTCGCCGCCGCGCAGGCCGATCACCCACAGCTCATCACCCGGGTCCGGCACGGCGCTGCCCAGGCGCACCGGGGCCACCGGTGTATCGCCGATGAGCGCCGGGTCATAGGCCACCAGCGCCAGATTGTGCAGGGGATGCACATAGACCACGCGCGCGGGTATTTCGAGCGTGCCGCCAAAAGTCACCCGCACATCGCCCATGGCTTCGGGGATGGTGTTGCGGTCGACGACGACATAGCCCCGCTCGGCATCCAGCACGACACCGGTACCGTAGTAATGCTCCGAGACACCGGAAACCACATAGGGCATGTCGAAGTTGACCAGCACCAGGGACGGTGCGATCCGGCGCAGCCGTGCATCCCGCTGCGGCACAAGGCTTGCCGTGCCGCCTTCCAATGGCTGGTCCGCCGGTCCGGGCGACAGTTCGCGGCAAGGCCACTCACCCCGCGCATCGTCGCGCTTGCAGCGCACAGCCGGGAACCAGCGGCGATCCATGCGGATCACCCGCAGCCGGCTGGAGCCGGGCTCCTCGACGGTGATCAGGCGCAGCACGACGCGCTGCTGGTCTGCCAGGGTGGCGAGCACGCGCTCCAGGTCATCAATGGTATTGATCGCCTCGGCGCCGGCACCGACGATCACCGCACCGCGCTGTATTCCAGCCGCCGCCAGCGTGAAGCCGGGATTCGCCACGTACACGCCCTCGGCCGCGCGGTTGAAATGGCGTGCCTGTTGCCAGGACAGGTTGTTGACGACAGCGTCGCCGAATTGCAGGTACTCGTCCGGATTGAGCGCGTGCAGGTCCTGCACCGCCAGGCGCAGGTCAAGGACCTGGCCACCGCGCTCGACGACCAGCTCGAGTGGCTGGCCGACCCGCGCATCCAGCGCGGCCTCGAGCGGCACGAATTCCGACACGTAGTCGCCATTGATCTTGACGAGGATATCGCCGACCTGCAGCGCCCCCGCAGCCTCCGAACCCGGCAGGACTTCGCTGACCACCAGCATGCCGATTCCATCGGGGAAGCGCCGTCGCACGGCGGTCTCGCTCAGCTCGCGCAGCCCGAGACGACGCAGTTCATCAAAGGCCGTATAGGCAAATATGGCCCCCAGCGTGCCGCGTGCCACGGGCTGATCCGCGCGGAGCAGTGTCAGCGCGCGCTGCACGCGATCGAGCGGCAGAAAGAAACTGGAGGCCGTTGCATTGCTGGCCCCGGCGTTCAGGGCCACGACATCGCCGTTGATGTCGATAACCGGTGAGCCCGATGAGCCGCCCGAAGTGCTGGATGCAGCCTGCAGATAGAAGGTGTTGAAGTCGTTGTACTTGCCCCGGCCATAATCCGGGGCGTCGCGACGCAGCCGGGCCAGAGTCCCCGAGAGGATCGACAGCTGCTCGCCGCCATCGTTGCCAACCACGCGGATCTCCCGGCCGATCTGTGCGCCAGCCGGCTTGAGCCGCAGCGCCTGCGGCTTGATGTACTTGAGCGCCGCCGGATCATAGCGATAGAAGCCGAAGTCGTGCACCGGATCGCGGTATACGGGTGTCAGCTCCACCTCTTCCTGGTTGGTGAGAATGGCGACAGCGCGCACCGGGCCGGAGGTGACGACATGACGATTGGTAAGTATCAGACCGCGCTCGGCATCGACCACGAAACCGGTGGCCTGCCCCGATTCATTCCACTCGGTGTCAAAGGCGCGGGTACCGTCGACCTGGATGGAAACGACGGCAGGCGAAATCATTTCGATGGTGTCACGCCAGGCGCCAGCTGCGGAATCGTCCGCAGCCCGCAGTGCCGGCATCATCGCCAGGCACAGGACCAGCGCAACCAGCCTAGATGCCAAGCGCATGTCCGAATGCCGCACGAAACTCCTGCGCCAGCGATGCCTGGCTGAACCGATGGTTCTGTGTGCCGCGGTGGGCGATCTTGATGGCGCCGAGCAATGCGGCCAGACGCCCTGTTTCAGCCCAGGGCAAACCACGCGACAGGCCGAACAGCAGTCCGGCGCGGTAGGCGTCGCCACAGCCGGTCGGATCCAGCAGGCCGGCCGGCTTGACCGCCGGAATCGCGATGCTCCCGCCCCCTGACCAGATCGTGGAACCCTCTGCGCCACGCGTCACGATGAACGCCTCGACATGCCGGGCGAGCTCCGCCTCGCTCCAACCCGTCCTTTCGCTGAGAATCCGGGACTCGTAGTCGTTGACCGCCACCCAGCTGGCCAGCTCGATGAAATGGCGCAGCTCCTCGCCGCCAAACATCGGCAAACCCTGTCCGGGATCGAAGATGAAGGGCACGCCGGCCGCATGAAACTGCTCCGCGTGCTCCAGCATGCCGTCGCGTCCGTCCGGAGAAATCATGCCGATCTTCAGGCCGGCGCCGGAGGGCACCTGGTTGAGGTGTGCGTGATTCATGGCACCGGGGTGGAAAGCGGTGATCTGGTTGTCGTCCAGATCGGTGGTGATGTAGGCCTGCGCACACAGGGTGTCCGGCAGTTCGCGGATGTATCGGCAGTCAATTCCGTGACGGTCCAGCCAGGCCCGATAGCTGCCGAAGTCGCCCCCGACCGTGGCCATGATCAGCGGCTCATCGCCGAGCAGTTTCAGGTTGTAGGCGATGTTTCCGGCACAGCCGCCGAACTCGCGGCGCAGCTCCGGCACGAGAAAGGCCACGTTCAGGATGTGTATCTGGTCGGGAAGGATGTGTTCCTTGAAGCGCCCCTGAAACACCATGATGTTGTCGTAGGCGATGGAACCGCAGATCAGGGCTGACAAATTTTCACACTCCGGGAGCTGCGCCTGCGGCGCGTGGAATCAGTTGACGGTTCTGGGCCTGCCCTGCCAGGTGAGGTCCAGCTGCCGGGCGGCGCGCACATCGTCGAGCCGCCGTACCGGCGTGGTCTGCGGCGCACGCTTCAGCTCACCGACATCGCGGATGGCGAGATCACGGATTTCGGTGAGCGCCTGCACGAAGGCATCGAGCTCCTGCCGGGTTTCTGTTTCTGTCGGCTCGATCAGCAGGCACTCCGGAACCAGCAGCGGGAAATAGGTGGTCGGCGCATGGAACCCGCGGTCGAGCAAGGCCTTGGCAAAGTCCATCGCCGTGGCGCCCGTATCGCGCGCAATATCCTTCAGCGAGATGATGAACTCGTGGCTGGCCCGCCGCTGCGGGTAGGCAATGGTGAATCCCG
>JAHDYN010000192.1:0-3375 GCA_023383735.1 Gammaproteobacteria bacterium
TCCAGGTTGGTATAGAAGACAAAGCCCGAGGCGTCGTAGTACTTGAGCAGCACGGTACGCAGCGAGGGCTGGCCATCGGCTGCCACGCTGGCAACGCTCATCGCGTTGGGGTCGAGGACCTGCGTTTCCATGGCCTCGGCAAACCAGTGGCTGAATTGCCGGACCGGGTCGGGGTCGAGCGCAGTGTGATCCAGTCGACGGGTGCGGTAGTCGCGGCGGAGGCTGGCGATGTCGATACTCATGGTTCCATTCTAATTGACATCATGCATTTGTGACGTGGTCACGGGCCGCGTTGCAGCAGTTGGCAGACCATGGGCTGCGGATCGCACCGCCCGCGTCATCAGGTGGCGAATGGCCCTGGAAACACAGCCAGCTGAAGGGACAGCGGCGCACCATATGGTTGCGCCAGGTCTGCCGCTGGTCGGAAAAATCAGTCTGTTCCTGCTGGTTGTCGTTTCCTTGACCGCGCTTGCGTTGGCCTGGGTCGGCCAGCAGATCGTGCTGCAGCAGTTCGGCGCCACCGAGTCGGAACTGGTGATGCGCAATCGCCAGGTACTGCTCCAGGCCATCCAGGTCGATGTGGACAGCGTGAGCACGGCTGCGCTGGACTGGAGCCAGTGGAACGATCTCTACGATCATGCGCAGGGAAGCAATCCCGGTTTTGCCGGTGAAGAGGTCACTGCCACGGCGCTGGACCGGCTGAAGCTCGACGCCATGCAGGTGCTCGGCTCAGGCGGGCAGCTGGTCAGCGAAGTGCTTCGCAGTGGCGGCCCGGCCGCAGACGGCCAGACATCTTCTCAGCTCGGTGCCGAAATCAGGCAGGCAGCTGCACAACGGATGCAAAAGGGCGCCATGCCCTTTTCGGGCTGGCTCAATACCAGTGCCGGTCCGCTGATTCTCATCGGGCGCCCGATTCTGCGAAGTGACGGGACCGGCCCGCCGGCCGGGTTGCTGATCATGGCCCGACGCCTTGATCCGGCCAGGCTCTCGACCGCTGTCAGTGTCCTGCCGTCTGAGGTGGTCGTGCACGGCAGTGCCTACGCGCCGATCTCCGACGAGCTGTTGCCGCTGATCGCAGACATCGAAAAGACACCCAGGCTGGCCACACTGGTGCTGCGCGATGCGGACATGTCCGACTTCCGCTATTTCCGCGACATCAACGGCCAGCCGGCTTTCATGCTGGAAATCCGCATGCCGCGCAGTGTGCTGGCGACCGCGCGCGAGACGATCCACCACCTGTCGATCGTGCTGCTGGCTTTCGGCGGAATCATTTTCCTGTTGCTGATTGCCTTGATCCGGCAGACCGTGTCCGTGCCCCTGGGAAAGCTGGCGGACCATATCCATCTGCTGCGCACGACCGGCGAGTTCCGGATGGCGCCGGGCGCAGACAGCGGCGACGAGATCGGCACTCTGGCGCGCAGCTTCAATGAGCTGACCCTTGCCCGGCAGAAAGCCGAAGCCGAATTGCGGGCGCTTGCCGTCGTTGCCGAGAATGCCGGCGAGGCGATCGCGATCTTCGCGGCCGACAACACCTTTGCCTGGGTCAATCCGGTCTTTGAGCAAAGCCGCTGCGTGAAGCGCGCAGATCTGGTCAGCCGGCGCCCCCACGAGGTCATCAAGGGGCTTGATGATCCGGCCACGTATCGCGGCATCGTGAGCGCCATGCAGACCGGCAAGATCTGGAGGGGGCGTATCCGCACCGTGTCGGGTGATGGCCGGATCCTGACCGAAGACGTGGTGGTATCGGCAGTGTACAGCGAGAAACAATCAGCCCCGACCGCCTTCGTGATGGTCCTGCACGATGTCAGCGAGCAGATCGCGCTCGAAGCCCGGATCGCGCAGACACGCAGGCTGGAAGCAGTCGAGCAGCTGGCGGCGGGCATCGCGCACGAGATCAATACGCCAGCCCAGTATGTGGACGGCAATGTGCGCTTCCTGGACGAGGCGTTCCATGCCTTGTCGGGCCTGCTGGGCAAGATCGCTGCACAACTGCGCACGGCCGAGGGTGACAGCCTGCGAGCCGCCGACATCGCGGCGCTGCTCGCAGAGGCCGAGGTGGACTATCTGCAGGCCGAAGTGCCGTTGGCGATCCGGCAGACGCTGGAGGGCGTTGGCCGGATCGGCGGCATCGTGCAGTCGCTGAAGGACCTGACCGATCCAGCGCCTGACTTCGTGCCGGCCAATCTGAACCCGATCATCGAGGCGGCGGTGGGTGCCGTGCAGAACGAGTGGGCCGAGGTTGCCGAATTCGGCATGGCGCTCGACCCGGCATTGCCCTGGGTGCCATGTCAGCCCGAGGTCATCAATCAGGCCGTGACCAACATGCTGATCAACGCGGCACAGGCCGTTGCCGAGGCTGGCAAGGGCCGGTCCGGGCGTGGCCATATCGTCGTGAGTACCTGCAGCAGCGGCAACGGGGTGGAGATCGGCATCAGTGATGACGGTATCGGCATCGAGCCATCGGTACAGGCACGGATGTTTGATCCCTTCTTCACGACCAGGCCGGTCGGCACGGGCATGGGTCAGGGGCTCAGCATCGCGCACAGCGTGATCCGCAGGCACGGCGGGACGATTGCCGTCGAAAGCACGCCCGGTCGTGGCAGCAGTTTCAGGATTTGTCTGCCGCTGGGGGCGGGCCGGCCGGCATCAGGCGGGCATGAGAACCCTGAGCTTCTGCGAGACACCGGCCGACTCGCTGGTTGACGCCGCAGCGGTCGTCTCGCGCAACTGCGCGAGCAGCGGGCTGGTGATTTCCTCGCCCCGGAACATCAGCGTTTCGCCGTTGTCCGCGATGATGTCTTCGTCGAGCACCATGCCTGGCCGCAGTTCATCGAAGCCGACCCAGCAGATGTCCATGTAGGCGCTGTGCATGTGTACCGCGCGCACGGCCTCGATGATCGCCGCGGGCAGGCCCGGCATCGATCTTTCCAGGCGTTTCAGTGCATCGGCAGGCTGCTCGCCGGTTGCCATCAGCTCATCAAGAGCGGTGGCCACGGCCAGGATGACCGTTGCCGTGTTCTCCGCCGGCCAGTCACTGACAGCGGCGGGAAGGGCGCTGAAGTCCGTGACCTGCTGCTGGCGCGACACCATCGCTGCGACCGGGCCGAGTTGCGGAATCCGGCCGATCAGCGCGGCGGCAACATCCGGATGACGGCGATAGAGCCGGCGCTCCTCGTCGTCAAGCGGTGTGCCGGCGTACAGCTTGTCGAGCAGTTCGACGGGCAGCGTGATGCAACCGAGTTGCGACAGCAGGGTGGCGAGGCGCAGGTCCCAGGGCATGGTGAACTTGAGGGCGCTGGCGATGGCTGCCGAGTATTGCCGCACCCTGCCGGTGCGTCGCCGTGCGACCGGATTGGTCATGCCGAGGATGTCGGT
>JAHDYN010000192.1:3385-4639 GCA_023383735.1 Gammaproteobacteria bacterium
GTGAGCACCTCCGCCAGGCCCTGCAGCGTCTTTTCCAGCAGTTCCTTGCGGGTGGTCACCAGTTCGTACTGCTCCAGACCGGCACTTACGGCAGCGCGCAGTACATCTTCGTGGCAGGGCTTGGTCAGAAAGCGAAAGATATGCCCGTTGTTGATTGCCGAGATCGTCGATTCGAGATCGGCCTGCCCGGACAGGATCATGCGGACCGTATCCGGGTACTGGTCGCGGATTCTGGCCAGCAGTTCAGCGCCGTTCATGCCCGGCATGCGCATGTCCGACACGACCAGCGCGACCGGACCGGTGTCCTTGAGCAGCGCAAGTGCTTCAGGGCCGCTGTTCGCAGTCACGACATCGAATGACTTGCGCATCTGGCGGCGAATGCTGTCCAGGATGTTGGGTTCGTCGTCGACGAAGAGAACTCGCATTGTCAGGGTGGTTCCAGGCTTGTGTGTTCTGTCAGGGCATCATGGTAGCGGCCGGCGAGCGTTCCGGGTTTGCAACGGGTCACAGAACCGGGCCAGGCACCGCGGGATGAAATCCGGCCTGGCGGCTCAGTTCATGCGCACTTCGGTGAGCCGCAGGTTTACCTTGCCGAAGATGGGCGCGCTGCCGGACAGCATCAGCGGCGTGCGCGTTTCGGCATCGAGCGACAGCTCGATATTGCCGCGCAGGCCGAGCAGTTCGAAGTCTTCGTCGCTGGCCTTGCCGGTGCCTGGATCCACCACCGGCAGTCCGCGCACCGCGAGGCGCAGGGGCCTGACCTCGCCGCGGCGTTGCACCACGCCACCCGGCCAGACTTCGGCGTAGTTCACATCGATGGCACGCGGTGCCATGACCTCGACCTGCACGATCTGCGTATCCCGTCGCCGGAAGATGAGCAGCTCCTGCCGGTCACCGGGCTTGTCGAGTGCCGCGGCGGCGATGGCGTAGAGCAGGCCGGTGGACTCCAGTACCGGCCGCCCGGCCGGATCGACGGGGTACATGCGCGCGCCTTCCCTGGCCTTGCTCCACTGGGCTGGCGGCAGCGACTCCTCGGCGCGGTTCAGCGGCCAGCGCGTCCGCTGGTAGGCACCCGTCTCGCCGTAGCGCCAGACGCGGTACCTGTGCTTGCCTTCGAGATCGTGATGGGTGCCCTGGATGGCGGCACCGCTGACCGGATCCATCAGCAGGGTGAGGCGTGATTTGCGGCCAAGACCACCGGCTTCGTACACGAGTTCCAGTACCTCGGTGCGCGGCTCGATCGTCGCCACGCCG
>JAHDYN010000193.1 GCA_023383735.1 Gammaproteobacteria bacterium
GCCGGCATGGCACGGGTGACAGTGCGTACGAGGGGCGGCGTGGTGCTGGCGCGTTTCGTGGTGCTGGCCTGCAATGCGTATCTCGATGCGCTCGAACCACGTCTGGCGGCGACGATCATGCCGATCAACAATTTCATCATCGCCACGGAGCCGCTGGGCGAGCAACGGTGCCGCGAACTGATCCGCGATCCGGTTGCGGTTCATGACACGCTCTTCGTGCTCAATTACTTTCGCCTGTCGGCAGACGGGCGGCTGATCTTTGGCGGTGGCGAGAACTACCGGCGCCGCTTTCCGGCCGATATCGGCGGCTTCGTGCGCCGGCACATGCTGCGGGTTTTCCCGCAGCTCGGCGAAACACGGATCGATTACGCCTGGGGTGGGCGGCTGGCGATCACGATGAACCGCATGCCGCATCTGGGCCGTGTGCAGCCCGACATCTACTTCGCCCAGGGGTATTCCGGCCACGGCGTGGCGATGGCCACGCTGGCCGGCCAGCTGCTTGCCGAAGCAGTGGCCGGTTCAGTCGAGCGATTCGATGTGTTCGCACGGCTGGCGCCGCCGCCTTTTCCCGGTGGCACCTTGCTGCGCTGGCCGGGACTGGTGCTCGGCATGCTCTGGTATGCCATGCGCGACCGCCTGCCGTAGGAGTGGCTCAAGCCGCGATCCCCGATCTCCAGACAATGATCGCAGCTGAAGCTGCTCCTACAGCTTCGAAGCGTAGATGCTCCAGAGCCTGGCGATCGAGTTGAGATCCTTGCCCTTGACCTGGGCGAAGGCCTTGCGTGCCTCGGCGCCGTTCTTTTTCGCCACGTTGCCCCGGCCGATCAGCATCCAGGCGTCGTCCGGATCCGGCAGTCCGCCCTCCTGGATGGCGCGCCTGGCAGCCGCCATGGCCTTGTCGGTCTCGCCGTTGCTCATGAGCACTTCAGCCAGCTGCAGTTCGGCCAGACCCTGTTTCGAGGCGGCAGCAGCCTGCTCGAGTTTCGGCAGATTCTGCTGTTGTGCCTTCAGGCGCGTACGCGCGTCGTTCATGATGCGCTGGTTGCGGGAATCGTCCACAGCCAGCACTTTCCTGGCGGCACCGAGTTCCATGGTCTTCACCGCCTCTCCGGGCAAACCGGCGTCCATCGAGATGATGGCTGATTCGGTAAACAGCCTGGGCTCGTCCATCAGGTCGAGTTCTTTCATCAGGCGATAGACATTCAGCGCGACCCGGTCGTCGCCGGTGGCCTGCCTGCGCAGCGCGCTGGACATCAGCTGCCAGTTTTCCTTGGTCGGATACAGCGTGACCAGCGAGGTGGTGAGCCGGCTGACGTTGGCCGTGTCGTCGAGATTGCCGTAGGACTTCAGCAGGATGCGCAGCCAGTTCTCGTCGGGCCGCTTCCCGGCTGCCTGCGCATTGCTCACGGCGATTTCAGTTGCCTTGATCGCTGCCTTGTCATTTCCGCCGAGCTGATAAGCCTGGCCGAGCATGGCGTACATGTCGGGATCCTTCGATCCGGTCGCCTTCAGCCAGCGGGTGGTGTACTCGACGGTCTTCTTCACGTCCTTCGGAAAGCTGAGCTGGGCGATCTGCTTGATCCGGTCGTTGGTCTGCGCCGGGGTCAGCAGGCCGGAGTTCAGGGTGCGCTCATACGCGGCCGCGGCGGCCGGGTAATTTCTTTGCTGCAGGTAGACGTAACCGTACATCTCGGCGATCTTGAGTTGCTCGAGTTTGCTGGTTCCGCTGATCGCATCGGCTTCCTTGAGTTTTGCCAGCGCGTCGCCATTGCGCTTGTTCTTGCTGGCGTCCAGCGCGTCCTGCAGCAGCTTGCCGACTTTCGGGCCGACTTTGGCGCTTGCCGCCTGGGCATGCGCTGCGGGGGTGATCAGCAGGCTGCCGGTCAGACCAAGGCCGATGGTCGCGGCCAGGCAGAGGATCATCAGAAGTTTCTTGGGCATGGGACACTGTCTCCAGATTCAGTGTGGCCAGCCAGGTTTGCCCGGCTGCCGGTGTTGCATATCAGGGTTGCTGTGCGGCGTGGATCAACCAGAGCTGCTTCAGCAGCGAGTAGTCGGGTTTGGTCACCAGGCCAAAGGCAGCCTCGGCGGCGGCACGGTCGCCGGCAGCCAGATGAGTCCGTCCCAGCGACAGGTTGGCATCATCCAGGCTCTTTACCCCACCCTTGGCGATGCCGCGTTCAATGGCTTCGATGGCCTTGGCCGGCTGATCGTAACTCAGGAATGCTTCGCCGAGCTTGACGTCGGCTTCGCCGGCCTTCGCGGCCTTCGCTTCCTTTTCGAACTGTGGCAGCGACTTGCGATCGTCTGCAACCAGCCGTTTGGCGGCTTCCAGTATCTCCCGGCTTTTCTGCTGGTCGCCGCTGGTATCGAGAATCTTGAGGGCATAGCCGCGCTCCATGAACTTCAGCGCTTCGCCCGGTGAACCCGAACGCATGGCGACATTGGCGGCTTCGGTGAAATCATCGGCGCTATCCATGGCGTCCACGACATACAGCAGGCGGAACACCTGCAGGATCTCCAGCTCCTTGGTGCTGGCCTGGCGCAGCAGGCCGGAAGACAGGGTTATCCAGTGCTCCTTGCGGGGGAAGTAGCGCACCAGTTCGACCGTCGCCTCGACCACGCCGGGATCATTCCGCAGCTTGCTGTAGGAGTTCTGCAGGATCAGCAGCCAGTTCTCTTCGGGCTTCTGTCCCGCAGCGGTCGCGCCGGCGATGGCTTCCTTCATGTAGCTGGAAGCCGCGCTGAAATCGTCATTGAAGTAGCTGGCCTGACCAACCAGGCCGAGCATGACCGGGTCGCGCGTATCGCTGGATTCGAGCCAGCGCTTGCCATATGCGATGACCTTGTTCAGATCGCGGAGATCTGGCTGGAAGTAGAGCTGGGCAAGCAGCCTGAGCCGGTCGTTGACCTGTTCTTCAGGCAGGAAGCCGGAGTCGAGGCCGCTTGCGTACAGCTGTGCGGCATCCTTGTACTTGGCCTGCTTCAGGGCGACAAAGCCGAGCAGTTCATTGACCTGGAACTGCTCGAAGGGTGTCTTGTCCTCGATGGCTTCGGCCTGACGCAGCTCCGCTTCGGCTTCCGGAAACTTGCCCTCGTTGGCCAGGTCCAGACCCGCCTTCAGGGGTTTCATGACTTTCTTGCTGATCGTCTGGGAGTTGTCCGCTGCCTGTGACTCGGGTGCTGCGGCCAGTCCACCCAGCATGAGGCCTAGGGTTGCGATGACCGCAACCAGGGTTGCGCAGGATCTGTTTCGCATGCTTCGGATCTCCCTGTCTGGCTGTCGGCAGTGAACGGTACAGCGCAAAGATACTCCCTCAGCGGAGTGAACAAGCGCTGAACCGGTCAGTCGGACGGTCTGCGGCGGGGCTGGTATTGCAGCATGGGCGGATGCCCGGGGCAGGGCAGTGCGATTATTCGAACTGCTCGTTGCCGATCAACCCCATCTTCTCGATGCTGTTGCGTTGCGCGCTTGCCAGCACCTGAACCACATAGTCGTACTTGACGCGCGCATCCGGCCTGATGGCCACCTGTGGTTGCGGGAATTTCGCAGCCTCGGCTTTGAAATAGCGCTCAAGCGTTTCGAGGTTGGGCACCGCTGTGCCGTTCCACAGGATCGTGCCGTCGTAGTCGATCATTATCTCGATCAGCTCGGGCTGCACATCCGGTGTATTCGGGTCCGGGCGCGGCATGTCGAGTTTTACCGCATGCGTCATGATCGGCAGCGTCACGATGATCATGATCAGCAGCACGAGCATCACGTCGATCAACGGCGTGGTGTTCATCTCGATCATCGGGTCGTTTTCGCCGCCCGTACCTACCGACATGCCCATGGAAAATGACCTCTGCTGATCCCGTTGCGCCGATCAGTTGCGTGCGGAACCGCGGTCGGGCTCCGAAATGAAACCGATTTTCTGGATGCCGCCCTTCTGCAGCGCCAGGATGACCCGACCCACATGCTCGTAGCGTCCCGCCCGGTCGCCACGAACGTGTACTTCGGGCTGTGGAACCGTGGTGGCTGCGGCGCGAATGAGGTCGGCCAGTACCTGGTTGTCGGGGACGCGCGCTTCCTTCCAGTACACGTTGCCCTGGCGATCGATGGCAACCGTGATGTTCTCGGGTTTGGTCTGCGTCGCGATATTGGTGGCCTTGGGGAGGTCCAGGTTCACCGTCTTGGTGATGACCGGTACGGTAATCAGGAAGATGATGAGCAGCACCAACATCACGTCGACGAGCGGCGTGGTGTTGATGGCCGACATCACCGGATGGTCTTCACCGTCACCGGTCTGGATGTTCATCCCCATTGCGTGCGCTCCCTCAGCCCCTACTTCTGATTGCTGCTGACCAGGGTCGCGTACAGGTCGTTGGTGAAGTAACGGAACTGGTCGAGGATGGCCTTGTTACGCCGCAACAGCAGGTTGTAGCCAAGCACCGCAGGCACCGCGACGGCCAGACCGATGGCGGTCATGATCAATGCCTCGCCGACGGGGCCGGCAACCTTGTCGATGCTCGCCTGCCCGGCCACGCCGATGGCGATCAGTGCGTGGTAGATGCCCCACACCGTA
>JAHDYN010000194.1 GCA_023383735.1 Gammaproteobacteria bacterium
ACTCACCAGTGCGGACCCGCCGCGCTGGCCACCATGCTGGTCTCCACCGGCGTGGACATCAGGCCTGAACAACTGGTGCCGGAGGTCTATATCCCGGCAAAGCGCGGCAGCCTGCAGATCGAGATGCTGGCCGCCGCCCGCCGTCACGGTCGCATCCCCCTGGTGCTGGCCCCGGACTTCGCGGCACTGCGCGCCGAACTCGTGGCCGGCAATCCGGTGCTGGTGCTGCAGGACCTGGGCGCGCTCGGCATCCGGCGCTGGCACTACGCGGTGGTGATCGGCCACGACCCGGCCCGCGAAGTGCTGGTGCTGCGCTCGGGAAAAGAGCGCCGCCATCTCGAGCGCGAGCCGTACTTTCTGCACAGCTGGCAGGCCAGCGACAACTGGGCCGTGACGATCACGCCGGCCGGGCGGATACCGGCCACGGCAACAGCCGCTGCCTGGATACGCGCCCTGGCTGACAGCGAACGCCACCAGTCAGCCGCCGGGCTCGATGCCGGCTATGCCGCCGCCCTTGAACGCTGGCCGGAGGAGCCACTGGTGCTGTTTGCCAGCGCCAACCACGACTACGCGGCGGGGCGACTCGCCGCCGCACAAACAGCATACCGCCGGCTGCTTGAACTTGAGCCAGGGCACCTCGCCGGACACAACAACCTGGCCAACCTGCTGATCGACCGGGGTTGTGCGGCCGAGGCACGGGAACACGCGCAGCGGGCGCTGGAACTGGCTGCAACCGAGCCGGCTCTGGCCCCTGCCGTCGAGGAAACCGCAAAACGGGCCGGGCAGATGACTGCCCGGCCCCACAGCGCGGGGGAACGCTGTGACTGAATCGTCTAGAAGGAGTACTTCAGGCTGACCCCGTACCAGCGCGGCGGCTGATACGAGACCTCGTTGCAACCGCAGAGCGTGGCGAGGTCAAAGCCCTGGTTGCCGGCCCGCTCGTCGGTGAGGTTGTGGATGCCGAGGTTGCCGCGCCACTGGCCATCATCGGTGCGCCAGCCGAACACCGCATTGACCAGCGTGTAGCTGTCGAACTTGTCGGCATCGAAGTTGCGCAGGTTGTAATAGAACTCGTCCGAGTAACTGAAGTCGCCCTGCACGGAAGCGAAGCCGCCGAACATCGGCCACTCGTAGCGCACCAGGCCGGCGATCTGCAGTTCCGGCGCATAGGTGGGCTCGACGTCGACAACGATCGGGCCGCCAACGCGCAGAGGCACGTCCTCAACCTCGGCATTGAACCAGGAGCCGCTCAGCATGATGTCGAGGCCTTCCATGGGCGTGGTCTGCAACTCGAGTTCCATGCCGATGTTGGTGGCATCGGCGTTGATCACCACACCGCCCACACCGGTGAACAGGAAGGCCTGGTAATCCTTGTAGTCGTAATAGAAGACCGAGCCGTTGAAGCGCGTGGTGCCAT
This sequence comes from Gammaproteobacteria bacterium, assembly GCA_023383735.1. Taxonomy (GTDB): domain Bacteria; phylum Pseudomonadota; class Gammaproteobacteria; order Steroidobacterales; genus SHZI01. The sequence goes on from JAHDYN010000194.1 coordinate 1,418, forward strand.
TCAGCCAGGTGGACTTGAAGCCCATCTCGTAGGCCAGCAGCTTCTCCTCGTCGTAGGGAATGGCCGAATCCGGCACAGCCAGGCCACCCGCGAGCTGGGCATTGAAGCTGCCCGCCTTCACGCCACGGTTCACGCCCGCATACAGCAGCCAGTCGTCGTTGAGACGCCAGTCCAGCTGCACCTTGCCGGCCCACAGCGTATCGCTGCTGTCGTCGACAAAGGCGGTCGGCACGCCACCCGGATATATCGGCCCGATCAGCGTGGGCGTGCCCTGATGGATCTGGCTGGAATCAGTGGTGCCGTAGATATTCTGGGCGAAGGTGTAATCCTTCTCTTCCTGGATCAACCGGGCCCCGACGATCAGCGTCAGGTCTTCGCGCAGGTCGTACTCCACCTGGCCGAACAGCGAGTAGGAGTCCGTTTCCAGGTCGGCGTCCGAGCCTAGATCGAAGGGAGCGCCCGGCACCACGCTATTGACCGGGAACTTGAGGCCGTTGTCGGACACGTTGTCGATATTGAGATAGTAGAGACCAGCCACCCAGCGGATCCGGTCAGCGGTACCGTTGAGGCGCAGCTCCTGCGTGAAGCTGGTGGCATCGACCGCCGCGTAGTTGACTGACTGGTTGGCCGGGCCGGCATCGACATCGAGAAACAGCAGCTTCTCGTAGTCCTTGTAATCGCTGATCGCGGTCAGCAACAGGTCGTCGCTGATGTCGTACTCGACCCGCAGCGCCACACCCCAGGTATCGACATTGCCCTGGTTCTTGAAGGCGAAGTCGCTGTTGAAGGTCATGTCGTCGCCGTCTGCATCACGGTAGCCGAAGAAATCGGTGCCGGGGCTCAGCGCAAAGGTATTGGTGACACGCGCGGTATCGGTGATGTTGTTGCCGTCGAAGTCGTCCGGGAAGCCGTTGTTGTCCTGGTCGGAACCGCAGTCGGAACCATCCGCGCAGATACTGCGCCGGCTGTCGGTCAGGGCCGTATCGATCACGTTGATCAGCTCGCCCTGCGACAACTGCACGTTCGGGTCGGGATTGCTGCCGTTGTATACGGGACTGACCGGCTTGGCCTGATACGGCGCCGTGGAAACATCGGACTGCGCCCAGTTGCCCGAGAGGGTAAAGCGCAGGTCGTCGCGCGCATCGAACTGCAGGATGCCGCGCACGGCGGTGGTGTCGTCATCGGCAAGATCGGCACCCGCACCTGCACCGGGATCGTTTGCCGGACCGGTTCCGATGGTCGCTGCACCGAAGGCATAGGGGCCATTCGGGTCGTAGAGATTCTTGAGGTAGGGATCCTGGTCGTTGTAGAGCACTGCCACCCGGCCGGCTACCCGGTCGCTCAGCGGGCCGCCAACGGCGCCTTCAAAACGAAGGGAGTTCGGGTCGGAGTTCGCATCGAACATGCCGTAGGTGACGTCGGCATAGCCCTCGACCTCATCCCTGCTCGGCTTGCGGCTCACCTACTGCACCAGGCCGCCCGTCGCGTTGCGCCCGAACAGGGTGCCCTGCGGGCCCTTGAGGATTTCGACACGCTCGATGTCGAACAAGGCAAAAGTCTGTGCCTGCGCGATGGCGATATAGCCTTCGTCGAGATACACCGCATTCGGCGCCTCGACGATGTCGTTGAAGTCGGTCTGCGTCACGCCGCGGATGGTGAACTGCGTGTTCTGTCCGGCCAGCGCGCCGCTGGTGTGCACACCGGGCACAAAGGCCGCAATGCCGCTGCTCTCGCCGATACCCAGGGTCTCCATCTGCTCGCCCGTGAAGGCGCTGATCGAGATGCCGACGTCCTGGATATCCTGTTCGCGCTTCTGCGCGGTCACGACGATTTCATCGAGTACCGCTGCCTGCAGCGGGACGGCAAGAATTGCAGCGAGAACGCCGGCCAAGCCGGCCCGGAGACCCGAAAACGCGATGGACTGAGGTTTCGACATGAAACAGACCCCCTGCTTGAACCGGATTTGAAAACACCGACTTCGACCCAGTCCAACGCTAGCAAACCTGCACAACCGGGCGTTTAGCCGGTCCATCATTTCGCCACACCAAAGCGGCAATGATCCCTGCTGCCGACTGCTATAGTCTTGCGCTGCATGAAAACCCCCAAAGGCCTTGAGCCACTGATTGAAGACGGCGTGATCAGCGAGGTGATCCGTTCCCTGAAAAGCGGCAAGGAAGCTGCGGTCTACGTGGTGCAGTGCGGGCCAGATCTGCGCTGTGCCAAGGTCTACAAGGACATGGGCCAGCGCAGCTTCCAGGCACGCGCCCAGTACCAGGAAGGCCGCAAGGTACGCGGCAGCCGGCAGGCCCGTGCCATGCGCCGCAGCACGAACTACGGCCGCAAGGAGCAGGAAACCGCCTGGAAAAATACCGAGGTGGACGCGCTCTACCAGCTGGCCGCTGCAGGCGTACGGGTGCCCGCCCCGTATGGCTTCTTCAACGGTGTGCTGGTGATGGAACTGGTGACCGGTGTCGACGGCGATTCGGCGCCCAACCTGGGTGATGTCGAGCTGTCAGCCGAACAGGCGCGCGACTATCACCGCTTTCTGCTCAGCCAGATCGTGCGCATGCTGTGTGCCGGCCTGATCCACGGCGATCTTTCCGAATACAACATACTGGTCGCGGCCGACGGACCGGTGATCATCGATCTGCCGCAGGTGGTGAGCGCATCGGGCAACAACAATGCACAGGCCATGCTGGCGCGTGACGTCAACAACGTTACCGCCACCCTCGGCCGTTTTGCACCGGAACTGCTGACCACGCGCTACGCCGAGGAAATGTGGGCGCTCTACGAGCAGGGCCTGTTGCGGCCAGACAGCGTGCTCAGCGGCGAGTTCGTCAGCAGCGACATCGAGGCCGACGTCGCCACCACCCTGCTCGCCATCGAAGACGCACGGGATGAAGCACTGCGCCGCCAGCGGGGCCGTGAAGCAGCGGAGGCGGGATGACGAGTCTTGTTCGAATCCAGCGATGGGCGGTGAGCTGATCGGCAGCGTCAGGGTTTTTTCTCGCCTGCCCGGAGTGCCTCGCCTCTCTGCAGGCTGAATGCTGCCCATGACGCTGTGATCTTCGGTCTTGATCGCCGCCGTCACCCGGTCGCCACGTCCGGTCAATTG
>JAHDYN010000195.1 GCA_023383735.1 Gammaproteobacteria bacterium
ACCAGGCGCTGATCACCATCGACGCCGAGATGGAGCGCAAGAAGGCCGGCAAGCCGTCCGAGCTGATGGATCTGCTGATCGCCAAGGACTGGAAGTCACTGTTCAATATCGCCGACGTGCAGGTTTATTCGGAGTCCGATTCGGCGACTTGAAGAAACCCCCGCCCACGAGCATGGTGGCATGCACCCGGCGGGTGTCACCGGCTGACGATGGGGACCGATGAAGAAATCCGTGCTCTGGTTGCTGGCGCTGGCCGTCGTCTGTACAGGCGGGCTGCTGGTGGCGGCAGCTACGGGAGCGCTCACGCGTCCCGCCGTGCACTGGCTCGGCAGCCAGCTGGGGCGGGAACTTGCGGTGGAGGGTGGGCTGCGCATCGAGCTTGGCCGCATCACGCGGCTCAGCGCCAGCAAAGTGCGTATCGCCAACACGAGCTGGGGCGCCCGTCCCGACATGCTGATTGCGGATGCCGTCCTGATCGAACTGGAAACAGGCTCGCTGCTGAAGGACAGGCTGATCGTCCGCACGGTGCAGGTTGACGGCCTGGACCTGTCGCTGGAACGCACAGCTGCCGGCGAGCATAACTGGGACTTTCGCCCGGATGACGGGGAGAGCCCGGCACTGTCAGTGGTGATCGAGCGCATTTCACTGCCGGGTTCGCAGATCCGCTTTATCGGTCCACGTCTGGACCGTCCCCTCGAACTCGGCCTGGACAAGGCAGACCAGCATCAGCTTGAGAGCGGCATGCTCGACCTGGTGGCCACGGGCCGGGCCAACGAGATACCGCTCAGGCTGCATCTGAAAATCGGGCCTTTCGCCAGCCTGGTCGCCGGGCGAAACTTCAGCTTCGCTGCACAAGGCCAGCTCGGCGAGATATCCCTTGCTCTCGACGGCCATATCGATTCTCCCGCGCGCCCGGTCGATGCAGCGGCGAGGATTCACATCAAGGGCCCGGATGCCGCCTACCTGACGCAGCGTCTCGGTATACGCAAGCTCGGCAACGGTCCGTTCAATCTCAAGGCCGGGATTGCGCCGACAGCCGGGGCGACAGGCTTGCGCGGCACGATTGCCGGCGACATCGGTGAATTCGCGCTGGTGGCGCAGGGCGTCCTGGCCGAGTCGGCTGATCCCGGAAGGTTTGCTTTGCAGGCGCGGATTGCCGGGCCCGATCTGTCACTGGTCGGTGGACTGGCGGGCATCAACGGCCTGCCGCCCGTGTCCTTTCGCAGTGAATTCGCCATGCAGCGCGACAGCAGTGCGCTGCAGATCCACAGTGCCGAACTCGATCTGACGGACAGCCACTTCAGTGTTCAGGGCCGTGTCGGCAGTCTCGAGGATTTCAGCGACAGTACGATCAGTTTCCAGGCCAGCGGCGCAGATCTTGCCGACGTACCGCAGATTGGCGACAAGCTGCAGGCGTTTCGCGGTCCCTTCGATGCTTCCGGTACCGTGCAGCGTTCGAAGCAGGGTGAAACCAGCGTGCAGCTCGGCGGTACCACGAAGCTGCTGGCATTCTCGGCGACGGGGCAGGTTGCCGATGCACCGGATCGGGCAGGTACGAAGTTGCAGCTCACCCTCTCGGGCCATGACTTCGCGCCGGTCGCCAGGATGCTGGATCTGCCCCACGCGCCTGCGGGTGCATTCCAGGCCAGCGCCGGGGTCGGCTGGAGCCGCGACGGACTGACACTGGAAAATGCCCGTCTCAGCGTTGCCGACCAGCATCTGGACATCGATGGGCGATTCGGTCCGGCCATTTTCCAATCCGGCGGGCAATCACGGCGCTTTGCGGGTATGGATCTCCGCTTTGACCTGCACGGCGAGGCGCTGGAAAGGCTGGCTGGCGCCGTGCCGGATGTCAGCCTGCCGGGCGGCCCCTTCAGTGCCGTTGGCAGGCTGGCACTGATCGACCAGACACTGGTTCTCCGCGATGTGAAAGTAGCGGTTGCCGGTGCCAAGGGCAGTGTTTCCGCAGAGTTCGGCTTGCCGCTTGGCGCCGGGCAGATGAAGTTCGACATAGCGGCCAGCGGGCCGGATATCGCCCGGCTGGTACCGGCCTTGCACGATGGCCCGACCGCAGGCCTGGACTTCGAGTTGAGTACCAGCGGTGTGCGCCGGGATGACCAGTGGTCTTTGCAGGGCTTCAGCTTCAGGACGGCGATCGGCCTCATCAGCCTGCGCGGCAAGCTGCGCTTGTTGCCCGAGGTTTCGGCCGACGGCCTTGGGGTTGAAATCCGCACGGCAAGTCTGCGTGAGAGCGGTGCTCTGCTTGGCCGACGCTGGCCGGACCAGCCGCTGGCCTTGCAGGGCCTGTTTTCCGGTTCGGCGCATGATTTCCGGTTCGAGAAGATGACCGGCCGTTTCGGCAGTACGGACTTCAGCGGACAGTTCAGGCTGCGTACGGCAGGCGAGCGTCCGGACGTGGATATCGAGATCGAGTCGGAGCGGGTGGATCTCGAATCGTATCTGCCGAAGCCGGCGGCGACTGCTGCATCTGCCAAGGCTGCCGCAACAGGCCGCCGCGGCGTGCAGCAGCGGCTGATACCCGAGTTCCAGCTGGATGTTCCGGACCTTGGCGCCTACACGGCACGACTGAGCCTCAGGGCAAAGGAGCTGCACCTGTTGCGGCAGAGCTACCGGAACCTGCAGCTCGTGGCCACGGTGCGCGACGGCCAGCTGCGCGTCGATCCGCTGAATGTCGGCGGCATGGATGGCGAGATTGCCGCAACGCTGGTATTGCAGCCGAAAAAGCGCGGCCTCGACCTGCAGCTTTCGGCCAGGGGCCAGAACCTGGCGCTGGCCCCGGTGCCGGTCAACATGGTTGGCGACAAGGCCACCACCTACACCGCAGCACTGGATCTGCGCGGCAGCGGCGCCACCCTGCGCGAACTGGCCGGCAGCCTGAATGGCCGCCTGCGACTGGTAGGGCGTGGCGGGCGCATCCGCAATTCACGCCTGCTTGCGACCAACAGTGACTTCATCGGCGAGCTGCTGCGGACGATCAACCCGATGGCGACGCGGGAGGTTTCCACGAATGTGGTGTGCATTGCCTGGCTGTTCAATGCCGTCAATGGTGTCGTGACGACTGATCCCGCACTGGTGATGCGCACCGACGGGATCGACATGATCAGCCATGGCACGGTGAATCTGGATACCGAGAAGATAGACTTCAATTTCAAGACTTCGGCGCGCAAGGGGCTGGGATTCGGCATGGCGCAGCTGGTCAATCCCTACATCAAGGTTACCGGTACGCTGGCAGATCCCGGCCTGACGCTTGATCCCAAAGGTACGCTGGTCAATGGCGGGACCGCGTTTGCGACAGCCGGGTTGTCGATCATCGCCACCGCCGCTTTCGACCGTGTGTTCCGTGACAAGGATCCCTGTGGCTCGGCCGTCGCTGCCGCAGATGCCGCGAACAGGCCCTGAACCGCGCCCGGGGGATGTCGTGTCGCCCGGTCAAGCGGCCTAGAACAGGTACTTCACCGACAGCTGGAGCTGGGTGGATTGGCCGCTCGATCCGTCCGAGTTGCGGCGCTTGCCCCAGAGCATTTCACCGCCCACATCGACTCGTGGCACCGGCGACCAGATCAGGTTGCCGGATACGCGCCAGGTGCCGTCGTAGTTCTCGCCGTAGTCATCACTGACCGCAAACGACAGGGCGTTCACGTCAACCTGGCTGACGATCAGGTTGGAGCGCAGCGTGTCCCCCCACCAGTGCCGCACGGCCAGGTACCACGCAATGGCATCTATCGTGTCGAGGTGACCGTCAATCGGATTGAAAGCTGCGTCGGGCATGCCGATGCTGCTGAGATCGTTCACGTAGGTGGAGTAGCCCTGGCCATAGTTCAACTGGAACATCAGGGTGTCGCGCGGGTCCCAGAATTCGAGATCCCACACATCAAGACCCGTTTGACCGCTGATGCTGAGTCCCCAGCCCACCGCTGAATCCTTGTCCGCCGGGTTGACTGTCGGCCGCGCACGAATGCTCCGGTAAAGGCCGGCGGCCTTGAGATGCCACTGGCGGTCACCGAACATGAGCCCTGCGACGCTGCGTTTGGCGCTCAGCACGACGTCGGGTATCTGGCTGAGGCCGTCGCCACCGAAAACCACGACTCCCGGATCTTCGAGCGCGATCGCCAGATTCCATTCCCGACCGATATTCGGGAAGTACCTGAACTGCGTGTGACGCTGGTTGATGCGGCCGTTGATGCCTTCGAAATCAACCTCCTCGGGGCTGGCCTCCGTGTCCATGAAGGTGCTCCAGGTCTTGCCGGCCAGCCCCGCGCCGGACTGGCCGAAGGCATGCCGCATGCGGAAGGTTTCACCCTGTCCGGCGAAGTCGCCCTCGATGAAGGCGCGAAACTGGCCCACGCTGGAGTTCTCGCGCAGTTCGAAGTTCAGCCGTGACTGGCTGGCCGTCATCGCGGCTTCTGCATCGCCGTTAATGGCCGGATCGGTCGGAATCGAACCGACGATAAAGCGGTCCTGTGTGCCGACGGAATCAGTGCTCTGTACGACATTGGCCTTCACGAAGCCA
>JAHDYN010000196.1 GCA_023383735.1 Gammaproteobacteria bacterium
ACATACTCGGCCCCACGGTAGAGCTCGGTATGCCCGCGCTGCCGGCCGTAACCCTTGACCTCGGTGACCGTAACGCCATGGACGCCCATGTCGACGACGGCCTGACGCACGTCGTCGAGCTTGAAGGGTTTGATGATTGCGGTGATGAGTTTCATGCAGCGGGGTCCTTGCGTGTCAAGTCGTCTGTAGTGGTTGCTTTGCGGTCATTTGCAGCTTGTGCGGCTCCGGTGGGGCTGGCACGATCTCCGCCAGCTGACAGCATGACTAAGCACGATCCGTGCCAGTCACGCGTAGGCCGCATGGCGCAAGGCTTCGCGCTTTTTCAGACGAGTGCGCTGCTTCATGCTGGTGCAGCCGGCAGCTGCTTCTGGCGCTTTTTGGGGCGCTGTTCAGGTGGCCCGGCCCATGCCGGCGCCCCGGAGGATTTGCTCAATGGATGCGAAATTCATCGAAGATCTGGCCCGCAAGCTGGCGGCGAATGTGCCCGGCAGCGTGCGGGTGATACAGGCCGACCTGGAGCGCAACTTCCAGGCCCTGCTGGCCAGCACCTTCGACAAGCTGAACCTCGTCACGCGCGAGGAGTTCGATGTGCAGCGCAAGGTGCTGGAACGCACCCGCGACAAGCTCGCTGCGCTGGAGGCAGAACTCGAGGCCCTGGAGTCGCGGCAGGGCGGCTGACCACACGTCTGCCGCCATTGCCCTCATGGCGATGCGCCTTGCCACCACGCTGACCCGTGCCCAGCTCGGACTCAAGGCACCGGAAGTGATGGTCGAGGCGCACGTCGGCGGCGGTCTGCCGCAGTTCACCATCATCGGCCTGATCGAAACCGCAGTCCGCGAGAGCCGCGACCGGGTGCGCGCGGCGATCAGCCAGTCGGGTCTCGACTTCCCGGACGGGCGCATCACCGTCAACCTGGCACCGGCCGACCTGCCCAAGGGCGGCAGCGGTTTTGACCTGGCGATTGCCGTTGCGATCCTCGCGGCCTCGGGGCAGCTGCGCCGCGAGCGTCTGGCGGGCATCGAGTTCTACGGCGAACTGGCCCTCTCGGGGGCCTTGCGCCGGGTGCCCGGGCTGCTGGCGGCGCTGATGGCGGCGCGGCATCGGCAGCGATTCGCGATCATGCCCGTGGCCGGCGAAAGCGAGGCTGCCCTGCTCGGCGGTACTGCCATCGGTCTTGCTGACCAGCTCGCCGATGTCGTGCGCCACCTGAATGATGGCGCCGAATTGCGGGCGCCGGCAGCGGCACTGGCTGGTGCGGCCGCGCCGGCCCCGGCCAGCGAGGATCTGGCCGAGGTGCGCGGCCAGGCGCAGGCCCGGCATGCCCTCGAAGTGGCAGCAGCCGGTGGACACCACCTGCTGTTTACCGGGCCGCCAGGTACCGGCAAGACCATGCTGGCCCGGCGTCTGCCCGGATTGCTGCCGGACATGAGCGAGACCGAAGCCCTGGAGTCGGCGGCTGTACATTCGCTGGCGGGCGGAACGCTGCTCTTCAGGCAGCGGCCCTTCCGCTCGCCGCATCACACCGCTTCAACTGCGGCGATGGTCGGCGGCGGCGGCAACCCGCGCCCCGGCGAGATCTCCCTGGCGCATCACGGCGTGCTGTTCCTCGACGAGCTGCCCGAGTTTTCGCGGCCCGTGCTCGAAGCCCTGCGCGAACCGCTGGAGACCGGCCAGGTGACCATCGCCCGCGCCCTGCGCACGGTCGAGTATCCGGCTGCCTTCCAGCTCGTGGCGGCGATGAATCCCTGTCCCTGCGGTTTTGCCGGCGACCAGACCGAGGCCTGTCGCTGCACGCCGGAGCAGGTACGGCGTTACCAGATGAAGGTTTCGGGCCCGCTGCTCGATCGCGTGGATCTGGTGGTCAGCGTCAGCCGGGTGGGCCTCGGCGTGCCGCAATCCGCTGGCGCGCCGGCCGGCGAGAGTTCCGCCGCCGTGCGCAGCCGGGTGCTGGCGGCTGTCGAGCGACAAGTGTCGCGTGCCGGCGTGTTGAACGCCCGGCTGGATGCGGCGGGTCTGCGCGAGCACTGTCATCTGCAGGCCGATGTCCAGGCGCTGCTCGAGATGGCGGGCAACCGCTTTGCGCTCTCCGCCCGTGCGCTCGACAGCGTCCGGCGCGTTGCGCGCACGCTGGCCGATCTTGCCGGTGATGAACTCATCAGCGGCGCGCAGCTTGCCGAAGCGCTCAGCCTGCGTGCCGACCGGGGCAAGGGCGACGGGCTGGTCTGCTAGTAGCGATTCCGGATCGGCCGCACCGGGCCGGTATAGCGTTCCTTGCCCGGCTTGCCGCGCAGTGGAGCGAGTTTCAGCTGCTGTGTCGGCACCCGGCTGTCGGGCACATGATCGAGCAGGTGGCGTATCAGGTTGAGCCGGCCGCGCCGCTGATCGTTGAAGTCCACCACGACCCACGGGGCATGTCTGCGGTGCGTGGCCCTGAACATCGCATCGCGCGCCCGGCCATACTCTGCATAGAGCGCGCGTGCCTTGAGGTCGATGGGGGACAGCTTCCAGCGCTTGAGCGGATCGCTGGCCCGCTCGGCAAAACGCTCTTCCTGGTATTTCTGGTCAACGGCCAGCCAGTACTTGAAGAGCAGGATGCCATCGTCGACCAGCATCTTCTCGAAGACCGGCGCCCGCTGGAGAAATTCGCGGTACTCGGCGGGCGTGCAAAAGCCCATCACCTTTTCCACGCCGGCCCGGTTGTACCAGCTGCGATCGAAGAGCACGAGCTCGCCCGCTGCGGGCAGGTGCCGCACATAGCGCTGGAAGTACCACTCCGTGCGTTCGCGTTCGGTGGGCGTGGCAAGCGCCACGATCCGTACCTGGCGCGGGTTCATCGCCCGGGTGATCGCGTTGATGGTGCCGCCTTTGCCGGCGGTATCGCGGCCTTCGAGCAGCACGACCATCCGCTTGCCGGTGTGCCGCAGCCAGCGCATCAGCTTGTTCAGCTCCAGCTGCAGCGGGGCCAGGTGGTCTTCGTAGTCGCCGTTCCGGAGTTTCTTGCCCAAGCCAGGGGGTTGCCGCTAGCGGCTCTTGGCTGCCATGAAGTCGACTGCCGCGATTACCTCGGCATCGGAGAGCTGGGTCTGACCGCCCTTGGGCGGCATGAAGCCGGCAGCGCCCTGGTAGCCTTCGATGGCGTGTTTGTGGAGGGTGTCGGCACCCTGCGCGATGCGGGCCTTCCAGGCGCCGGCATCGCCCGTTTTCGGGGCGCCGGCTGCGCCGCTCGCATGACAGGCCATGCAGGCGGTGTTGTAGACCTGTTCGCCGTCCACCACCTTGGCAGTTTCAGCGGGTGCGTCGGCAGCAGGCGCCGCGTCGGCGGTCTCGCCAGCGGCCTCGGCCGGTTCTTCACCCGCGATGCTGACGCGACCGACCGGCGCAATCCGCGCATCGACGGCCGCCGCATAGGCCGGATCGCCCTGTACCCAGGCCAGCTGGGTGTCGCCCGCGACGATTCGTGCCGTGATTATCAGGATCACGGCAATGCCGACCAATGCGCCGATTACCACCATGAAGAGGTTGAAGAAATTCTGGTCGTGGTTGCTCAAGGTCGGCCTCTCCGTCGGGTTGCGGGTTGCGGGCTTCGGGAATGGATTGCGAAAGTATAGGTGCGAGTGACGACAGTTTATAGGGATTGGGCGATTCTGCGCGGCGAGGCGAAGTCCCGGATGCCAGCCAGGTCCCGCAGGGAGGCCAGATCGAGTACCCGGACCTGGTGCTTGCCGCGCCGCTGGATCATTCGGCCTGCTTCGAGTTCCTTGAAACTGCGGCTCACTGTTTCTTTCTTCAGGCCCAGAAAGTCGGCGATATCCTCCCGGCTCATGGGGATATCGATTTCGGCCAGCCGCGGGTCGCGGTCGTCGGCCAGGTTGTCGGTCAGCCGGCGCCAGTGGCGCAGGTAGAGCAGAAACACGGCCAGCCTTTCGCTCGCGGTCCGCTGGCCGAGGCTGTAAACCACATCGAGGATGTCCTCGACCACCCGCAGCATCATGTTGAGAAATGCGCGCTCGGCAGCCGGGTCCGCGGCCAGCCGTTTGTCGAGCAGGCGGCGGGGGCAGCAGGCGATGCGCGCCGGGGTGACGGCCTCGACGCTGAAGAAGTAGGTCTCGGTCGCGGTCAGGCCCACGAAGTTGCCCGGAAACAGGAACGACAGCACCTGGCGCCGCCCGTCGGTGCCGGTCCGGCAGACGCGCAGCACGCCGGACACGATATTGAAGACCTGATCAGCCGGCTCGCCAGCACTGATGACCACCTCGCCGGGTGCCAGATCGCGCAGCGGCGCGGCATCGAAGATGTCCAGGAAGATGTCCTGGGGCAGATCGAGGCTGGTCGGCTCGGGGGCAGGCATGCGGAAAGCATGGCCGGGCCGCGCAGGACTGGCAAGCGACCGTTCAAGACCGGGCATTCAGGACGCGGGGCGCTGCGGGTTCCCGGTTGGACGCCGTGCGCAGCCGGGCGGTATCATCGCCGCCCCGCCACGCGCCCGTAGCTCAGCTGGATAGAGTACTGCCCTCCGAAGGCAGG
>JAHDYN010000197.1 GCA_023383735.1 Gammaproteobacteria bacterium
CGGGAACTGCTGGCGCAGCCTCTTGAGATGCGCCGGATCGACGCTTGCGCTGCAGACACCCGGGCGGCCCGCGCTCTGGGCGAGGATCGCGCCCCAGGGATCGATCACCATCGAACGTCCATAGGTCTGCCGGCCCGCCGGGTGCGTACCGGTCTGTGCAGAGGCGACGACATAGCAGAGGTTTTCAATGGCCCGCGCGCGCAGCAGCGGTTCCCAGTGCGCCAGGCCGGTGCGATAGGTAAACGCCGCCGGCAGGGCGAGGATATCCATGCCCTGGCTCGCCATGCGGCGAAACTGTTCGGGAAAACGCAGGTCGTAGCAGACCGCGACGCCCAGCCGGCCCCACGGTGTGTCGACGATCAGCGGCTTGGTGCCCGGCGTGGTGCTGCGCGACTCGCGGTAGGCCTCCTCGCTCTCCGGCACCCGGACGTCGAAGAGATGGATCTTGTCGTAACGCCCGGCGCGCTTGCCCTCGGCGTCGTAGACCAGGGCCGAGGCATAGGGCCGTTTGGGATCATCGCTCTTGAGCGGAATCGTGCCACCGACGATCCACATCTTCGCCCGCGCCGCCTCGGCCGCCAGGAAATCCTGCAGCGGGCCGACATTGTTTTCTTCGGTGATCGCAATCCGGTCGGATTCCCGCTTGCCCATCCGCGCAAAATTCTCGGGCAATACGGCAAGCACCGCACCCTCGGCAGCTGCCGAACGCAGGGCGCGCCTCGCTCTCGTGAGGTTGGCGGCCACGTCTTCGCCGGAGTTCATCTGGATTGCTGCGATCTTCACCGTCGTCATGCCTGCACCTTCCGTCCCGCGTGGCAAGAGTCTAAACCGTCGGGCGCCTGATTGCGCACCCCTGCCGTGGAAAATCAAGGAAAGACGACTTAAACCAGATCGCACGCGAACAATGTCAAGTGACTCGCATCACGTATCGCCAAACCGATACAATTGCCCCACTTCACCAGTGACCGCGAGCTTCGCAGAAAAAAGACACAAACCCCGCGGCACGAACAATCAACCCGATTACCCCCCTGAGCAGGAAGGTCTGTATTTCCCATGTCCAGCAATAGCCTTTATGAGCGCGCCCGACGCCTGGCCGGAAACTCCGCCCTCGTGGCACTGTCGCTGTCTGCCGCGCCTGGCATCGGCCAGGCTGCAAACCTGCTGCACGATTACTCGGCCGCTGCCGAATATTCCAACTCGGGATTCTTTACCGGTGAATTCGACGAAGCCGCGGCCGATGCCACCACCCAGGGCACCGGCTTCAAGCTGACTGGCAGCAAGACTGCCAGCGACACCATGTTCTGGGAGTGGAACAACTACTACCAGCTGACGCTGCGCAAGTATGACGTGACTGGTTTTGCCTTTGTCTGGGGCGGCGGGATCAATGGCTCGCTGAGCGATGGCGACATGCTCAACACAGCCTATGATTTCAGCATCGACTTCACGCACACCACACCGACTTTCCCTGAATACGACTATACGGGCGCACAATGGCGCCTCGTTACCGGCCTGCTCAGCGACCCCTATTCTCCCGAACAGTGGCAGAGCGGCCCTGACAGCAACAGCCTCATCAGCAACGAGGCATGGGGAAGCATGAATGCGGCTGGCCAGCAGCAGTTCCAGGGCAGTCTCGAGCTGAGCATCGACGACTGGGCAGCGACAAGTGCAACGTCCTGGTATGTGGTGCTCGCAGTGGAGTGGTTCGACCCGCTCGCCCGGCCAGGCTGGGAAGACACGCAGGGCAGCATGAATGGCGATACCTTCACGCTGACCATTCCGAACCAGTCGATCGATGTCGACCTGGTGTCGTCCACCGTCGTTCCGCTGCCCGCTGCAGCATGGCTGCTCGGTTCGGGACTGCTGGGCCTGGCCTCTATTGGGCGTCGCAAACAAAGCTGAGCACCGACCGGCCGACCGGAATCCCGGTCGGCCGGTTCACTGCCCATGAACGCCCCGCGCCTGCTGTTGCTGCTGGGTCAGTCCCCCTTCGACCCCACCAGTGGCGCCGCCCAGTCGATGCCCCAGATCGCCGAGCTGCTGGCCACACAGGGCTTTGCGGTGCGCGCCCTTGCCACCACAGGCTGCGAGGGCGATACCGGCCAGGAGCACCCTGCCTGGCTCACGGCCGGGGGGTGGCATCCGAAGCGCGTAGCCAGTTTCGCGCAGCACGATCGGCATGTACTTGAGCTCGATACGGGCGGAGTACAACACGAACTGATCGAGACAGACCCGCAACGCAAACATCACTGGCAACAGGATGTCGGTGCGGTGTACGCGGCTCACCTGCACCGCCTGCAGGCAGAATTCAGGCCCACCCACGTGCTCACCTTTGGTGGCGACCGGACTGACCAGCAGCGCCGCGAGGCCTTGCGTACCGCAGGCACACGCGTGGTCTTTGCCCTGCACAATCTGCACTACCTGCCGCATCGCCCGGCCGGGTGTGACGCCTTTCTGGCGCCCAGCCACTTTCTGGCCCAGCGCTATGCAAAGGCATGGAACGAAGAAGTTGCGGTGCTCCCGCCTGCGCTGTCCACGGACACCATCCTCGCTGCCAGCCACGAGCCCGTATTCATCACCTGGTTCAATCCGGAACCGGCCAAGGGCTTGTGGCTGATGGCACGTATTGCCGAACGGCTGGGCAGGGAACGCCCCGATATCCCCCTGCTGGTTGTAGAGGGACGCGGGCGTGCCGCAGATCTGGTGGCAGCAGGACGGGCGGCCGGCGTTGACCTGAGCCGCTGCCCGAACATCATGTTCAACCCGCCCGTCGCCAGGGTCGCCGACCTGTGGGCCGCCTGCAGGGTACTGCTGGCACCATCGGTGGTTGAAGAAGCCGCAGGCCGCGTCGCGATGGAAGCCCTGCTGAACGGTGCCGTCCCCATCGTGTCCGATCGCGGCGGGCTGCCGGAAATTGCCGGCGAGGCGGGTATCGTGCTGCCACTGCCGGCCAGCTACACGCGCAGCTCTCGCAAGCCCTTGCCGATGAATATGGCAGCGCCCTGGTTCGATGCCATCACCAGGCTCGTGGATGATGAAGCCGAGTTCGCTCGCCGCAGCACCGCAGCAAGAGCTGCCGGCGCTGCCTGGCTGCCCGGGCAGCTCGGGCCCATCTATGCACGATGGTTCTCCGGCATCGTGGGCTGACTCATCGCTCGACTACAATCGACCCGAACCGCACGAGCCCGGCGGATTGCGAGGAGCTTTGCACCATGAACCAGCCAAATCCCCTGCTCAACCGCCGCCAGCTGATCGCCGGCACGACCCTCACCGCTGCTGCGATCGCACTGGGCGCCTGCAGCGGCAAAGACAAAACCATCGTGCGTCCGCCGGGCGTACCGGTCGGACCCTTTGGCGCGAAATCCACCGCCGAGGAGGTCACGGCAGGCATCGATCTCAGCGGCAAGACCGCCCTGATCACCGGGGCCAACTCCGGGCTGGGCTACGAAACCATGCGCGTGCTGGCGCTGCGCGGTGCCCACGTGCTGTGTGCTGCACGAACCATGGAGAAGGCCGAGGAAGCCTGCGCCGGCATCCAGGGACGCACCACGCCGGTAGCCATCGAGCTGACCGACTTCCCCTCCATCGTCGCCGGCACCGACGCCGTCCGGGCCATGGGCATGCCGATCGACATGCTGATCCTCAACGCCGGCATCATGGCGTTGCCCGAACTCGAGCAGGTCAACGGCCTCGAAAAGCAGTTCGTCACCAATCACCTTGGCCACTTCATCGTCGGCAACCGGCTGCTGCCCCAGGTACAGGCCGCAGCACAGGGCCGCGTCGTGGTCCTGAGCAGCAGCGGTTACCAGTGGGCGCCCGATGTCGGCATCGAGTTCGACAACCTGTCCGGCGAGCGCGGTTATGAGCCGAACAAGATGTACGGGCAGTCGAAGCTCGCCAATCACCTGTACGTGCGCGAACTGGCAAAGGTATTGGCCGGTACTGCAGCCACGGCAAACTCGGTACACCCCGGCGTGATCATGACCAACCTCGGCCGCAGCTTCCCGGAATGGAAGCAGACGGCCGCGCGGCTGATCGGCTGGACTTTCATGAAGAGCATCGAAGCCGGCACTGCAACGACCTGTTACGTCGCGACCGCACCGGCGCTCGCCACCGTCAGCGGCCACTACTTCGCCGACTGCAATCCGGAATCGCCGGGCGGCAACATGGAAAACGACGCGCTGGCCGCGAAACTGTGGGCGGTATCGGAGGAGCTGACGCGGCCGTATCTGCTGGCCTCTGCCCCGGCCAGCGAAACCGCGTGAGCACATCGCACACGGCAGACTACGGACCGGACGGCCGGGTGGGTGTTGCGGTTCCGCATGGCAACCCGACCGTCGAACCGGAAATGCGCGCGCTGATTCCCGCACGCATCGGCGTGTATGCCACCCGGCTCATCCACCCCTCGCCGCGCGTCGAGGAGCGTATCGATCATTACATTCGCCGCATGCCGGATGCGATCCGCCGCTTCGGCGGCATGGGCCTGCGGGCCTGCGGGGTTGGCGGTACCGGGCGCTCCGATGTC
>JAHDYN010000198.1 GCA_023383735.1 Gammaproteobacteria bacterium
CCAGTACCGGATCGTAGGAGGGCAGCGCCGTGACCTGGTACTCCGGTTCCAGGAACAGCTCGCGATAGCGGTTCATGCGCGGCCCGGACCATTCGTACACCACGTGGTCCTTGGCGACGACGCTCTGGTGGTCAAGCCACAGCCGATACCAGAAGGGCCGGGTGCCGGGATCGCCGAAGGGCATTGTGGTGGCGACTTCATCGATGGGCTCGCCGGGCGGTGTCCAGGAGCGCACCAGCCGGTAGAACTCGCGCTCCGGTGTTCCGGCGAAATGCAGATGGCCGATGAACAGGTGCTCGTAGACATAGCGGCTCATGAGCTTTTCGCGCAGCGACTGTCCGTTGAGAAACCGCTCCCACTGTGCAATCTGGCTGGCCGCCGCCGCCGACGGCTCATGTGCGCTCGGCGGTGGTGCCCCCTGGGCCAGCCAGCGCACGAGGGTGCCGTATTCGGCGTCGCTGAGATTGGGCATGCCGTAGGGCATGCCCCAGAGCGGGTTTTCTTCGGCGAACTTGTCGAAGTTCTCCTCCGTCGTGCAGACCTGTTTGCGATCCAGTTCGACGGTGACCGCATCCGGCAGCATGCCCGTGCGCGGCTGCGGGTTGAGCTGTTTCAGGCGCAGTATCCGGTACAGGACCGAGTCCTCGAGCCTGGCGGTCTTCGTCCCGGTGGTTTCGGACATCACCGGGTGAAAACCTTTGGCACGCCAGTCGGCCGTTGTCTTGCCATCCACGAACAGGCGGGTGGGTTCGGTGGCCCTGATGCGCGCACCGTCGTAGACCTTTTGCGGATTGGCGCCGCGCACGAGTCCTTCGTATGAGCTCAGCTTCAGCTGGCACGAAGCGTCGTAACAGGCATGACACACGACGCAGCGGCCTTCGACCACGGGCTTGACGTGCTCGTCCCAGGATACCGGTGCGGTCTTCGGGTCCAGAATCAGATCGTAGTCCACCGTCGCCTGGTCGGTGGTCAATGAGGGCTGCTTTGCAGTCGTGCAATTGCTGAGGACGGTGGCGATGACCAGCAATGCAAGCACACGGACCTTGTTCGACATCTGGTTATTTCCCGGGGCGGCCGTCAGGATCCAATGATGCGTACTCGTGGCAGGTGTGTCCATTCGCGAGTTGTCGTAGGATCGTCATGGCACCACCAACAGACAGGAACCAGATATGCGCGCACTCATCACCTGTACAGGCATCGCAACACTGCTGCTGGTAGCAGCCTGTGGCAAAGCGCCTCAGGAAGCCGCCCAACCGGCGCCGTCACAGGCCGCGGGCACCGTGGATGCTGCGGCGTTGCAGGCCCGGGCTGCCGCGATGTTCCAGGCTCTGCCGGCCGATATGGGCGCGGAGAAGTATCCGCTGACAGAGGCCCGCATCACGCTGGGCCGGATTCTTTACTACGAGCCCCGCCTGTCCAGGAATCAGGATATTTCCTGCAACTCCTGCCACGACCTGGCCAGGTACGGCGTGGACGGCCAGCCCACCAGCAGCGGCGACAAGGGTCAGCTGGGTGGACGCAACTCACCGACCGCCTACAACGCGGCGTTGCATATCGCCCAGTTCTGGGATGGCCGTGCCGCCGATGTCGAAGAGCAGGCCAAGGGACCGATCCTTAACCCCGTCGAGATGGCGATGCCGGACGGGGATTCCGTGGTGAAGGTGCTCAAGTCCATTCCCGGCTATACCGAGCTCTTCAAGGCTGCGTTTCCCGAAGACCCGGATCCGGTCAACTACGACAATGTGGGTACGGCAATCGGCGCCTTCGAGCGCGGACTCGTGACGCCTTCACCTTTCGACAGCTTCATCGCTGGCGACCTCACCGCGCTCAATGAGGCGCAGCTGACCGGCTTCAATACCTTTGTGAACAGCGGTTGTGCGACCTGCCACAACGGTGTCGGTATCGGTGGTGGCATGTACCAGAAGATCGGTCTCGTGAAGCCCTTCGACACCATGGACGTGGGTCGTGCAGAGGTCACGCAGAGTGAGGCAGACAAGTTCTTCTTCAAGGTGCCCTCGCTGCGCAATATCGACCAGACCGCACCGTACTTCCACGACGGCAAGGTGGCGACACTGGACGATGCGATCCGCTTGATGGCGGAGCACCAGCTCGGCAAGACGCTGACGGATCAGGAGTTGTCTGAAATCAAGGACTTCCTCGGCAGCCTGACCGGCACGATACCGGTCGACTACATCGCGATGCCGGCCCTGCCGGGGATGAGCCCGGCCACCGGCACATGAGCCTGCTGGCGCCATTTGCCGGCGGCCTGCTGATCGGCCTGAGCGCGCTGGCGATGCTGGCGCTGCTCGGTCGCATCACCGGCATCAGCGGCATCTTTGCCGGTGTGCTGAATGCGGAAGCCGGGCTGTGGCGCTGGTCGTTTCTCGCCGGGCTGGTGATCGCGCCGCTGCTGTTCCACACGCTTGCCGGCCAGCCGCAGCCGCTGCCGAGCGCTGCCGGCTGGCCCATGGTCATCAGCGCCGGCCTGCTGGTCGGTTTCGGTACGCGCTATGCGGGCGGTTGCACGAGCGGCCATGGTGTCTGCGGCATCGGCCGGCTGTCGCCGCGTTCTATGGCAGCCACGGCCACGTTTATCGCCGCGGGCATGGTCACCGTGTTTGTCGTACGGCACCTGACCGGATAGCGCAGATGTTGCGGCAGCTCCTCGTCCCCCTGCTGTGCGGACTGGTGTTCGGCACCGGCCTTGCGCTTTCGGGCATGACCGATACGCGGGTCGTGCTCGGTTTTCTGGACATCGCCGGTGACTGGAATCCGGCCCTGCTGATGGTCATGGTCGGCGCGCTGGCCGTGACCATACCGGGCTTCTGGCTGGCACAGCAGCGCGGCACACCGCTGTTCTCGCCGCAGTTCTTCCTGCCTGCCAGCCGCACCATCGAAGCGAAACCGCTGATCGGCTCGGTGATCTTCGGTGTCGGCTGGGGCCTGTACGGTTACTGTCCCGGGCCGGCGCTGGCCGCGCTTGCGGGCTTCAACTGGCAGCCGCTGCTGTTCGTCGTGGCGATGGCCGTGGGCGTTTACCTGGAAAAGGCCTTCAGCGCGCGCTCTCAGGGCCGGCCGGGCAGTATCCCGCCGTAGAGCTGCACGCCCTCGACAGGCTTCGATTCCCACAGCTGTTCGGCAAAACGCGGGATGCTCATCGCGACCATCGGAAAGCATTCGACCAGCTGGTCGGGCTTGGCCGGTATGCCGTACAGCGCGTAACAGAAGAAGTCGCGATCGTCCGGGCGCCAGAAGCCGCGGATTTTTTCATGGTCGCTGGTGATCGAGCCGTCGGCGTTGAAATACGCACGAAACACCAGTTCGCCGCCGGCCGTAACCATGCGATAGCGCGTGGTGTTCGACATCATGTGATTCCAGAAGCTCGGGAAGCGTTCCGCAACGGGTTTGCTGCGATCCGGGTCGACGATGACCCTGGGCAACTCCGGCTTCGGCCAGTCGGCGCCGCCTGTCTCGAGCATCATGAACGAGATGAGTGCGAGGCGGTCCGGATTCGGCACGCCCTCGGGGATGGCCATGCTGGTGCCGGGAATGTCCTTGAGGGGATCGGCGAGAAACCGGTCGAGGCGGTCGGCGCTCCAGCTGATGTCCGATCCGGTCATTGCCGGCGAGTATTTGAAACTGCCGCGGCTGCCGGCCTTGCTGCCGGTGACCTGCCACAGGTTCGGGCCCGTCAGGTCGGAGCCGCCCTCGGTCAGCGTGTGGCAGGCACTGCAGCGCATCTGGAAGGCGCGCCGGCCGACCACGTAGTCGGCGCCGGACAGCGCATCGCGTGTCAGCACCTGTTGCGCACTGGCGGCCGGGATGTGCGCGGCGGCGAGCAGGCTGGCGATCAGAAGTGCAGGCAGCAGGTGTTGCATCGGGTGGACTCCTGGACAGTGCGGGTGGCGGGGGACAATCGATTTTGCGGCCTGATCCTGCGAGCATGGGCGCATCGAGTCAACAGGATGCGAGCACATGTCCACTGCAACGCTTTCCGCTTCGTCCAAAACCTTCATCGTCATCGGCGCACTGTCCCTGCTGGCAGCCACCCAGCTCAGCGCCATCGGATTCCATGCCCTGAACGAGGTGCTGACGCCGGAAAAACGGGCATCCTGGCAGTGGGCCACGCAGATGCAGTTCTATCACTCCATGGGTTTGATCCTGGTGGCCCTGCTCGCACCGCGCCTCGGGAGTCCGCGCCTGCTCATCGGGGCCGGCGCCCTGATGGTGCTCGGCCTGCTGCTGTTCTCGGGCAGCATCTATCTGGGCACGCTCGGTGTGGCATCGGTCGGGCAGGTGGCGCCGCTGGGCGGCGGCTCCTTCATGGTGGCCTGGTTGCTGGTGGCTATTGCCGCGTTCCGGACCCGCCGCGGGTAAGGGCGCGTGCCTGAGCCGCGCGGGCGCCCCGCCATCGCGATAGTCGGCAGCGGACCGGCCGGTCTTGCTGCCGCCGAGATGCTGACGTCGGAGGCCGACGTGCATGTCTTCGATGCGATGCCTTCG
>JAHDYN010000199.1 GCA_023383735.1 Gammaproteobacteria bacterium
TCCCGACCTTCTGGTTCGTAGCCAGACGCTCTATCCAACTGAGCTACGGGCGCGTATTGCGTGGTGCCGGGCCTGGAGCCCTCGAGAAACCGGGCATGGATGGGTCCGGCAGGCGGGGGATTATAGGCAATTCGGTCACGATGGGAAGTGTTTCTGGGCGGATCGAGGCGGTGGGGTAGACTGCTGGCATCGCGGCTGAAGCCGCTCCTACCCAGCTGAATTCATGGAGAGAATGATGATTCTGTTGACTGGCGTGACGGGCAAGACGGGTGGCGCAACGGCAAAGGCGCTGCTGGGCAAGGGTGTGCCGCTGCGGGCGATCGTGCGCAACGCGGAGAAGGCTGCGGCGCTGAAGGATGCCGGGGTGGACCTGGTGGTCGGCGATGTGACCGATCGGGCCGTGATCGACAAGGCGCTGCGCGGTGTCGAGCGGGCGCTGATGATCATGCCGAATGGCGAAACCCAGCTGGCATCCGAAAAGCAGTTCATCGATGCCGCGAAGGCCGCGGGCGTGACGCAGCTGGTGAAGATGTCGTCGATGGAAGCCATGGCCGATGCGAAGGCGCCGATCCCGAAGGTGCACTGGGAGGCCGAGCAGTATCTGCGCGCATCGGGTCTGGGCTGGACCTTCCTGAAGCCGAACTTCTTCATGCAGAACCTGCTCGGCAGTGCCGGCACGATCAAGGAGCAGGGCAAGTTTTTCCTGCCGATGGCCGATGGCAAGACGGCGATGGCCGATGTGCGCGATATCGGTGCGGTGGCCGCCGTGGTGCTGACGGGTTCAGGCCATGCCGGGAAGAGCTACGAGATCACCGGCCCCGAGATCCTCAGCTTTCACGATGTGGCGGCGCGCTTCACCAAGGTGCTGGGCCGTCAGATCGAGTACGTGCATGTGCCGATGCCGGCCTATCGGCAGACGCTGTCGAAGTTCCTCACCAATGCCTGGCACCTGAATGCAGTCTGCGAGCTCTTCCAGGAGATCGCCGACGGGCATGATCTGCACCTCAGCGATTCGGTGCAGAAGCTGACCGGCAAGCCGCCGGTCTCGCTGGAGCAGTTCATCCGCGATCATCAGGCGGTGTTCACCGCCTGAGTCAGAACTGGTCCTTGCGCCTGCGGGTCTCGGCAAATACTTCCGTGTCGGTTGCGGCGGCGAGTCCGAGCGTCGCGCGGAGCTCTGTGCTTGCCGGACGCAGGAAGGGGTTGGTGGCTTTTTCAGCGCCGAGCGTACTCGGCACGGTGGGCTGAGAGGCAGCCCGCAGCGCCGCGACTTCGCGCATGCGGGCCTGCAGTGCGGGATTGTCGGGTTCCATGGTCAGCGCGAAGCGGCCGTTGCTCTGCGTGTATTCGTGGGCGCAGTAAATCCTTGTGTTATCAGGTAGTTGCATGAGTTTTTGCAGGGACGTCCACATCTGCGCTGGCGTGCCCTCGAAGAGCCGCCCGCAACCCATCGAGAACAGGGTGTCGCCGACAAAGGCCGCGCGATCGGCCTCGAACAGGTAGCAGATGTGCCCCCGGGTATGGCCGGGCGTTTCAATGATGCGTGCCGTGTGCCTGCCGAGCGCAAAGGAATCACCTTCGCCGACCAGGACGTCCATACCCGGAATCCGGTCGGCATCGGCGCGGGCGCCGATGATCCTGCAGCCGGTGGCGGCCTTCAGCGCGAGATTGCCGCCGGCGTGATCGGCGTGATGGTGCGTGTTGAGGATGTAGTCGAGTTGCCAGTCCCGTTCAGCGAGCGCACGCGTGATGGCCTCGGCATCCGGGCTGTCGATGGAGGCGGTGAGGCCTGCCTCCGGGTCGTGCACCAGGTAGCCATAGTTGTCCCCGAGGCAGGGGAACTGATGCACCTGGAGCGCGGCCACGGGCAGCTCACTTTTCCTTGAGCCGCGGCATCAGCTCGACGAGATTGCAGGGCCGCGTGCGGTAATCGAGCTGCGCGGCGATCAGCTTGTCCCAGCCGGTCGCGCAGGCATTGCCCGAACCCGGCAGGCAGAAAACATAGGTGCCGTTTGCCACGCCGGAGAGCGCACGCGAGGACAGCGTGGAGGTGCCGATGTCGTTCCAGGAGATCATGCGGAACACTTCACCGAAGCCGTCGATGACCTTGTCGAGCAGCGGCTCGATCGCCTCGGGCGTGCTGTCGCGCCCGGTCACCCCGGTGCCGCCGGTGGTGATGATCGCATCGATGTCCGGATCAGCGATCCAGGCCGAGACCGTGGCGCGGATCAGGTAGATGTCGTCGCGGTTGATCTGGTGGTCGCCGAGCCGGTGACCGGCATTTTTCAGGCGTTCGACCAGCAGTGCGCCGGAGGAGTCGGTTTCGAGGGTGCGTGTGTCGGATACCGTGAGTATCGCGATGGACAGTGGCACGAATTCGCGGGGTGTTGCCATGTTCGGGAGGGGTCCTTGCTTGCAGTGATGTGTCAGGCGGCATCGTCGCCGCCGGAGCGCCGCACCTGTTCCTGCAGAAACTCGGCAAAGTGCCGGCAGGCGTCAGTGACGGTAAACACGCCTACCAGCTTGCCGCGCCGCGTGACGATGGCGGAACTGAGGTGATGATTGGCCATGTGGTTGAGCACCTCATCGAGACGCGTATCCATGTCCACGATGTAGGTGTCCTTCACCATGGCTTCGGTCACTGTGGTCTGTTCGCTGTCACTGTCGGCCGGGTTGGCGCCGAGCAGCAGGCGGATGTCGCGTTCGGCGACAATCCCGGCGAGTTCGCCGTCCTGCGTAACGGGCAGGTGGCTGATCTGGTGTTCCTGCATCAGTGCGCGCGCGACATTCACCGGTGCGGTCACCTCCACCGAGTAGGGGAACGGGGTCATGACGGCTTTGATGGTCGGCATCCGGCGCATGCGGGGATGATAAACCCCGTGCGGATAATTTTCCCGCGGGCTCAATTGTCTGCTGCACTGAAAGGCGGTAGGGTGGCTCCGTGAGCGACTCATCCAGGGCAGACCCGCCAGCATCCGGCCACGCCGGATCGGCAGCCTTTGCAGAGACGATGCCCGATCTTGGGCCCTACTGGATGCCGTTCACGCCGAACCGCTGGTTCAAGCAGCATCCGCTGTTGCTCGAATCCGCGGCGGGCATGTACTACACCGCCAGTGACGGGCGGCGGATTCTCGACGCGATCGCCGGGCTCTGGTGCTGCAATGCCGGCCACTGTCACCCACGCATCGTCGAGGCGGTGCGCGAGCAGGTGGGACGGCTCGATTTCGCCATGAGCTTCAACATGGGCCATCACGGCGTGTTTGCACTGGCGAGCGAACTCACCGCGCTGGCGCCCGACAACATCGCCAATGTCTTTTTCACCAACTCCGGTTCCGAAGCGGTCGATACGGCGCTGAAGATCGCGCTGGCCTATCACCGGGCGCGGGGCGAGGGGCAGCGGTTCCGGTTCATCGGTCGCGAACGCGCCTATCACGGCGTCGGTTTTGGCGGTATTTCCGTCGGCGGCATCGTGTCGAACCGCAAGGCCTTCGCCAGCGCGCTGCTGCCCGGCGTGGATCACCTGCCGCACACGCATGACCCGCGGCGCAATGCCTGGAGTCGCGGTCAGCCCGTGTATGGCGC
Source organism: Gammaproteobacteria bacterium (assembly GCA_023383735.1). Taxonomy (GTDB): domain Bacteria; phylum Pseudomonadota; class Gammaproteobacteria; order Steroidobacterales; genus SHZI01. The sequence continues at coordinate 3,583 of JAHDYN010000199.1, forward strand.
CGAGTTCGCCGATGCGCTCGAAAACCTGATCGCGCTGCACGATGCCAGCACCATTGCCGGCGTGATCGTCGAGCCGGTGGCCTGCTCGACCGGTGTGCTGGTGCCGCCCAGGGCCTATCTCGACCGCCTGCGTGCGATCTGCGACCGGCACGACATCCTGCTGATCTTCGACGAGGTGATCACGGCCTTTGGTCGTACCGGTTCGGCTTTTGCGGCGCAGACCTTTGGCGTGAAGCCGGACATGATCACGGTGGCCAAGGGTCTTACCAGCGGCGTGGTCCCGATGGGCGCGGTGCTGGTCGACGGACGCATCTACCAGGCCTGCATGACCGGGCCGGAACAGGGCATCGAGTTCTTCCACGGTTACACCTATTCGGGTCATCCGGTGGCAACGGCCGCGGCGCGGGCGGCGCTTGCGGTATACCGCGACGAAGGCCTGTTCGAGCGTGCCGCAGAGCTGGCGCCGCTGTTTGCCGATGCGGTGCATTCGCTCAAGGGCGCACCGCATGTGATCGACATCCGCAATATCGGCCTGATCGCCGGCATCGAACTCGAGCCACGTGCCGGCGCCGCGACTGCGCGCACCATGGACGTATTCCGTCACTGCTTCGACAACGGCGTGCTGGTGCGCACCACCGGCGATACGCTGGCCCTGACCCCCTCGCTGATCGTCGAGCCCGCGCAGATCGGGCAGATCGTCGATGCGCTCGGCAAGGCGCTGCGCGCAGTGGCCTGAGCGGATTGCCGATCATGGCAGCGCGCGCTCCCGTTACCGCAGGCCCGGCCATGATCCCGCACTGGATCAACGGCCAGCGCGTGCTGGTCGCCGCCGGCCGTCATGGCCAGGTCTTCGATCCGGCCACCGGCGCAGTGACGGGCCAGGTGCCGCTGGCATCAGCCGCCGA
>JAHDYN010000200.1 GCA_023383735.1 Gammaproteobacteria bacterium
GGCACCTTGAGCTGCGGCAGCATCGGCACCTCGTCGGCGTCGTTGTACTGGCCCATCAGGCTGGTCATGCCGGCGAGGTAGCCCTCGCTCTGCGAGGTGAGGCTGAGGTTGTGCACGACTTCATCGGTGACGATGGACGGATCGATGAAGGAGCGGCGCAGGAAATCGGCACGGAATTCAGGGTCGCCGAACAGCTTGGCCTGGATGCGCTGCATCGGGAAGAAGATGTAGCGCGCGATCGGCGGCACGCCGGTCGAGATGATGCCGGGATTCATGACCACCAGTCCGATGACATCGGGGTTTTCCAGCGCCACGCGGAAGGCGATGGCGCCGCCCAGCGAGTGACCACCGACCACCACGTTCTTCAGGCCCAGCGCACGGATGAAGTCCTTCATCATCCGGGCCTGGTTCGGGTTCTGGTAGTCGAAGTCCACCGGCTTCGCCGACAGTCCATAGCCCGGCATGTCCACGGCAACGACGTAGTAGTGCGTGGTGAGCAGCGGGGCGACCAGCCGGAAACTCTGCAGGGAATTGCCGAAACCGTGCAGAAGCACCGCAACCGGCTTGTCCGACGCCGCTTCGCCCCAGGTGTGGTAGCGCAGCTCCAGGCCGTTCACGCTCACGAACTGGTCGCCGGGGTCGGCCAGCGTGCGCGCCGGCACCTCGGTGATGCCGGTGGGCCAGTAGGCGTAAACCACCAGGCCCAGCCAGGCTGCGAGCAGCAGCCCGGCCAGTCCCGTGAAAATTCGCTTGAGCCAGAGCATGTGCGCCTGCCTGTGTTGAGTGTCGGGGTGAGTAGTGTAGCTACCAGATTGCCAGGCGCTGTTCAGGCGCGAGGAACATCCGGTCGGTGGCCGTGATGCCGAAGGCGGCATAAAAGGCCGGCATGTTCTGCAGCGCGCCGGTTACCCGGTATTCGTCGGGTGAGTGCGGGTCACTGAGCAGCTGGGCCTGCAGGCTCTCGGGCCGGTCCTTGCCGCGGAAGCTGATCGCATAGCCGTAGAAAAAGCGTTGTGCGCCGCTGAAGCCGCCGATCACCGGCGCCTCCTTGCCATGCAGCGAGTTCTGCCAGGCGCGGTATGCCATCACCAGGCCGGCCAGATCGGCCAGGTTTTCGCCCAGGGTGAGTTCCCCGTTGACGCTGAAGTTCGGCAGCGGCCGGAAGCGGTTGTACTGCTCCACCAGCCGCTGTGCACGCTGCGTGTAACGCTTGGCATCGGCAGGCGTCCACCAGTCGCGCAGCCGGCCTTCACCGTCGAACTTGCGGCCCTGGTCATCGAAACCGTGGCTGAATTCATGGCCGATCACCGCACCGATGGCGCCGTAGTTCCAGGCATCGTCGGCGGCCGGATCGAAGAAGGGCGGTTGCAGGATGGCGGCCGGAAACACGATCTCGTTCCAGGTGGGCTGATAGTAGGCATTCACCATCTGCGGCGGCATGAACCACTCGTTGCGGTCCACCGGCCGGTTGAGCTTGTCGGCTTCGTGCCGGTGGGCGAAGGCGCGCGTGCGGCGCAGGTTGCCGATCAGGTCATCAGCCTTGATGTCCAGCGCCGAATAGTCCCGCCAGCGTTCCGGGTAGCCGATCTTGCTGCGGAAGCTGGCGAGCTTGGCCTGTGCGGCAGCGCGGGTTGCCGGCGTCATCCAGTCCAGCTGGTCGATGGATTCGTGAAAGGCTGCGCGCAGGTCGGCGATCAGCTGCTCGATGCGCTGCTTCGAGGCTGGCGGAAAATGCCGCTCTACATAGCTCTTGCCCAGCAGTTCGCCCATTTCGTTGTTGACCAGCCGCACGCCGAGTTTCCAGCGCGCCTTGTTTTGCTGCTGGCCACGCAGCACCCGGCCCTGGAAATCGAAATCCTCGGCGACAATCGCCGCGTTCAGGTACGGCGCGTAGCTCTTCAGCAGCTTGAAGCGCAGCCAGGTCTGCCAGTCACGCACCGGTGTTGCCTGGATGATCTGGCCAAGCGCCGCGAAGTAGTCGGTCTGTGCGAGCACGAAGCGGTTTGGCGGCTCGAGTTGCGCCGCCTTGAAAAAGCGCGGCCAGTCGAAGCCCGGCGACAGCGTCTGCGCCTGCCGGAAATCGACCTGGTTGGAATAGATCTTTTCGTCATCACGGTTCTGCACCGCGCTCCAGTGCTTTTCTGCAATGCGCTGTTCGATCGCCATGATGACGGCGGGTGCGTCTGGATCCTTCCAGCCGGCGAGACGGAACAGCTTGCCGATGTGTGCGACATAGGCGGCGCGCGTTTCGGCGAGCTCTGCCGTGTCGTCCAGGTAGTAGTCGCGGTCCGGCAGGCCCAGGCCCCCCTGCCAGATATAGGCCAGGTTGCGGCTCGGGTCGCTGGCGTCTGCATCGACGTGGAACTCGAGCGGCACCTGTATGCCAGTGGCCAGCGCGCTGCCCATCCAGGCGATCACCTCGTCGTGCGTGCGGAGTGCGGCAATGGCCGCGAGATCCGCGGCAAGCGGAGCGAGGCCCAGCGTTTCGAGTCGGCCCTCGTCCATGTAGCTGGCATACAGCGCAGCGATCTTCTGCGCATCAGTGCCAGCGGGGGCTGCGGACTTCTGTGCCGTTTCTATCAGCGCGCGCAACTGCGCCTCGGTGCGCTCCGCCAGCATCTGGAAGGTGCCATAGCCCGACCAGTCGGCCGGGATTTCGGTTTGTGCCAGCCACTTGCCATTCACATGTCGCCAGAAATCATCCTGCGGGCGGATCCCCATATCCAGATCGGCCGGATCAAAGCCGCGCGCAGCCGGCTGGTTTGCAGCTGGTGGCGGTGGCGCAGTTGGTATTGGCGGTTCCTGCGGACGGTCGCAGGCGAGCAGGAGCAGGGCGAGGGCAAGGATACTGAACTGGCGCATGGCCTGAGGATAGTGCGGCGCGTTGCAGACTGCGAGTGTCGGCTGTGGCCTCGGCCCCCGCTTCAACGCAGGGGAGTGCGGCCACCGGGCAGCCCTGGCCCGCGGTCGAGCGGACTGATCACACCCTTGGCGCCCTTGCCCATCACGTGGGTGTAGATCATCGTTGTCTTCAGGTCCGAGTGGCCGAGCAGCTCCTGCACAGTGCGGATGTCGTAGCCGTCTTCAAGCAGGTGGGTGGCGAAGCAGTGCCGCAGGGTGTGGCAGCTCGCCGGTTGCTGGATGCCCGCCCTGCGTACAGCTTCTTTCACGGCACGCTGCATTGACTGTTCATGCAGGTGATGACGGATCAGCCCTCGCCCATAGGGATCGCGGCAGAGGCCGCGCGCCGGGAAAACATACTGCCAGCCCCAGCTCTGGCTGGCACCGGGATACTTGGCACGCAGTGCCATCGGCAGCGAGACCCCCGGCGCACCCCGGCGCCGTTCCTGATCGAACCAGCGGTGCAGTGCCGCCAGATGCTCGCGCAGCGGTCCGTCCAGCGAAGACGGCAGGACCGTCACCCGGTCCTTGCCGCCCTTGCCATCCCTGATGATCAGTTCCTGCCGGTCGGCAAGGACATCCTTGACCCGCAGGCGCAGGCCTTCCAGCAGGCGCAGACCGCCACCATAAAGCAGGTTCGCCACCAGCCAGTGCGTGCCCTCAAGTTGCCCCAGCAGCGCCGCTACCTCCGTGCGGCTCAGCACCACCGGCAGCCGGCGCGGCCGGGTTGCCCGCGTCACCTTGTCCAGCCACGGCAGATCCTGATCGAGGACGTGCCGATAAAGGAACAACAGCGCCTGCAGGGCCTGGCTCTGGGTCGAGGCGCTCACCTTGCGCTCGACCGCCAGATAGGACAAAAATTGCTCCACTGCAGCAGGGCCCAGTTCGCGAGGGTGGCGCCGATCATGAAACACCACGTAACGGCGGATCCACTGGAGATAGGACTGCTCCGTGCGATAAGCCATGTGCCGCGTGCGCATCTTCTCGCGGGCGACATCGAAAAGAGTACGCCCCGTGGCCCCGCTGCCTATCTCCGCCATCGTTTCGGCCGCCTATCTTCCGGAGGCCCTCAATGAGAACAGCAAGTTGCCCCGATCTCGACCCGCATATCGGACGCGATCGACGGGTTTCGTCCTGTCTTATTTCAGCCGTCTACATATAGTTAGGGACCAGGCTGATGCGTAGCACAGCTGTTGATCTTGGACTCCGGACAGTCGGGTCGATCGCGCTGGCGCTTTACGGAGTTGCAGTAGCCTTCGTGGCACTTTTTGTTGCTGCATGGGATAACAAGGGCGCGAACGTATGGTACGAAGGCAAGGGTTCTTTAACCTGGCTTGTTGTCTTATGGCTATCGTTTTCCTCAATCCTTGCCTTTGTTGCCTCTTGGCGCTGCCTAATGGATATCGCAGACCGCCCGCGGTTCAGAACCCACGTCGTCGCTTCCGCAAGCGTAAATGGCGTCCTAGTTGCCGTTGGCATGTTCGGCAGCTGGGGCATGCTCCCCTACTTTGCGGGCCCGCTCCTTCTCGGGTTTTGTGGTCTATGGCTCTGGGCGCATGTACATTTCCAT
>JAHDYN010000201.1 GCA_023383735.1 Gammaproteobacteria bacterium
CGCCCGCCGCAGCCAGGTGCTCGCACTGTTCCTGACCGAGGCCCTTTATCTCGCGCTGCTCGGTGCGCTGGCCGGTGTGCTGGTGGGCTTTGCCGGCATCTGGCTGCTCGGCAGCCTCTATCCCGACTTCACGTTTCGCCCGCCGGTCTGGGCGGTGGCCGGCGCGGTGTTGATCTCCATGGCCTGCGGCATGTTGTTCGGCATCCTGCCTGCGCGGCGCGCGGCGAGTCTGGATCCGGTTGCGGCGCTCGCCAGGCGTTAGGGGTGCGCGACGGTGAAACTCGCTGAACTCATCCGGTTTACCGCCAGGTCCGCGTTATCCCATCGCCTGCGCAGCGTGCTGACCGCACTCGGCATCGCGATCGGTGTTGCCGCCGTGCTGCTGCTGACCTCGATCGGCGAGGGCCTGCACAACTACATGCTCACGCAGTTCACCCAGTTCGGCACCAACATCATCGGCATCAATCCGGGCAAGGCCAGGACCTTTGGCATGCCGACCGGCGTGCTGAACACGGTCCGGCCGCTGAACCTCGACGACGCGGCGGCACTGAAACGCGTGCCCCATGTGCGCTCGACCCTGCCGCTCGTGCAGGGCACGGCGTCGGTGGAAAGCGGAGGTCGCGAGCGCAAGGTGATCGTGAGCGGCACCGGTTCTGAAATGACCGAGACCTTGTCGTTCCGGGTGGCGCTCGGCAACTTTCTGCCGGCGGACAACCCGAAAGCGCCCCGCGCCTATGCAGTGCTGGGCAGCAAGCTGCGCAGCGAGCTGTTCGACGACCGCAACCCGCTCGGTGAGCGGGTCCGTATCGGCGGGCAGCGCTATACGGTGATCGGCGTGATGGAGTCAAAGGGGACGATGTTCGGCTTCGATCTGGACGATGCAGCCTATATCCCGGTCGCCAAGGGGCTGGAGCTGTTCAACCGGGACGGGCTCTTCGAGATCGATGTCATGTACGAGGAGGGCGCGCCGGTCGACGAGGTCGTCGAAGGCATCCGGCGGGTGCTGATTGCCCGGCACGGCAGCGAGGACTTCACGATCACCACCCAGCAGGAAATGATGGATGTGCTCGGCTCGGTGCTGGACGTGATTACCTTTGCGGTCGGTGCCCTCGGTGGCATCTCGATGCTGGTCGGTGGCGTGGGCATCTTCACCATCATGACCATCGCCGTGCGCGAACGGACCGCCGAGATCGGCCTGCTGCAGGCCGTGGGTGCGCACAGGAAGCAGATCCGCAACATCTTTCTCGGCGAGTCGATGATCCTGGCGGCAATCGGCGGGTTTGCCGGTATCGCGCTCGGCTTCATGGTCATTGGAGCGCTTGGCGTGCTGGTGCCGGGGCTGCCGGTCAGCCCCTCCTGGCCCTACATGCTGGCATCGGTGCTCGTCGCCATGCTGATCGGCCTGGTTGCCGGTGTGCTGCCGGCCTGGCGGGCGGCACGGCTCGATCCGGTGGAGTCCCTGCGCGCGGAGTAGTCGTGCCGCTGCTCAATCGCGGCGAATGACCTTCACTTCGATGCCGCCCTTCGGGCCGAATATCCATGAGCCGATCCCGCTGACCAGGCTGACGATCAGGGCGCCCCAGAAGGCCGACCAGAAGTCGGCCACATGAAAGCCCGACAGCAGCCATGCGGCCAGTGCCAGCATTGCGCCGTTGAGGATCAGGATGAAAAACCCGAGCGTGACGATCGTGAAGGGCAGGGTGAGGATCATCAGCAGCGGCCGCACGAAGCCGTTGATGACACCGAGCACGATGGCCGAGGCCAGCAGCCAGGTGACGCTGTCGAAACCGATGCCGTCCAGCCAGACTTCAGCCAGCCACAGGCCGGCTGCGGCGATCAGGGCACGAAACAGGAAGTTATCCATGTGATTCTCCACTTGGTGGGGCCGCCGGGAGCGTGGTGCGGCCAGGCCCGGCCAAATCGGTCTTTGGCAGTTCCAGCAGGACGCGCAGGCCGGGTGCATTGTCGGCCAGTATCAACTGACCGCCGTGATGTCGCGCAATCGCATTGACCAGTGACAGTCCGAGTCCGCTGCCCGGAATGCCGCTGACGGCCGCCGTCCGGTAAAAGCGGTCCAGCACCTTGCCGCGCTCGGCTTCCGGCACACCGGGGCCCTGGTCGCTGACGGCAATGGTCAGGAGGTCGCCATCCTCGCGCATCTCCAGGCGCACTTCGGAGCCGGGCGGACTGTACTTGATCGCATTGTCGAGCAGGTTGGACACCGCCTGGAAGATCAGGTCGCGGTCGCCACGCATGTGCCCGTCCGCCGTGCCCAGGTGCACGGTGATTCCCTTCTCTTCGCCCACCGCGTGATAGAGCTCCCAGGCATCGTGCAGCAGCGCACCGAGATCGATGTCTGTCCAGGCCTCATCGTGCGTGCCGGATTCGATCCTGGCGATGCGCAGCAGTGCCCGGAAGGTGGCGAGCAGGTGATCAGCGTCGGTGATGGTGGCGTTCAGCTCGCCGCGCACCGTTTCGCTGATGTCGGGGGTCAGGGCGAGGTTTTCAAGTCGGCCGCGCAGCCGGGCCAGCGGTGTGCGCAGGTCATGGGCGATGTTGTCGGTCACGGCCCGCACGCTGTCGATCAATGAATCGATGCGGTCGAGCATGGCATTGAGGTTCCCGGCGAGCTGGTCGAATTCGTCGTTGATGCCACGCACCGGCATGCGCCGCTGCAGGCGGCCGGCCATGATCTCGCGGCTGGTGCGATTGATCGCATCTACGCGGCGCGTCACGCTGGAGCTCATCATGATCCCGCCGAACAGGGCCAGCAGCAGGCCCATGGCCAGCGCCAGGATGTAGACGCGATTGATCAGCTGACGGGTGGCCGCCAGGGTGCTCTGCTCCTTGGCGACCAGCAGGCTATGCCCCTCACTGGTTCGCAGGATCTGCCCCTGGAACGGGATGCTCCGCCCGTCCTGGTTCAGCTGCGTGAAGTGAAACCAGCCATTTGCATCCAGTTCACCGGCAGGCCATGCGGGCAGGTTGCCGAGTACCGGCTGCCGGTCGGCGGTCACCAGCAGGTAGAGCGTGGACCGGTCCGGGTCTCGTGCGATCCGGTCGCGGATCACGGCTTCCACGCCGGGTCCGCCGGTCTGGCGGAACTGCTCGGTCAGGCCGCGGATCTCGGCGCTGATCGTCGCGTTGGTCTGCTGCTCGAGATAGCCGCTGGTTTCCCAGTAGATGTAGCCGATGAGGATCATCGCCGAGCTGCCGAAGATCCCCATGTACCACCATGCGAGCTGGAAGGTGGATGTGCGGATCAGCCTAAGGGGATTCACTCAGCTTGTACCCGGCGCCGCGCACCGTATGGATGAGGGGCGGGTCGAAGTCCTTGTCCACCTTGCGTCTGAGGCGGCTGATGTGCACGTCGATCACATTGGTTTGCGGATCGAAGTGATAGTCCCAGACGTTCTCCAGCAGCATGGTGCGGGTGACCACCTGGTCGCGGTTGCGCATCAGATACTCGAGCAGGCGGAATTCGCGCGGCTGCAGGTCGATCTCCTTGCCGGCGCGGTGCACTGCGCGGCTGAGCAGATCCACGTGCAGGTCGGCCACCTGGACCTCGGTGACGGTCTCGCTGCCTTCGCGCACCGGGCGCCGGGCGATGGCCTCGAGCCGTGCCATGAGTTCGGCAAAGGCGAAGGGCTTGCCGATGTAGTCGTCGGCGCCGGCGCGCAGCCCCTTGACCTTGTCGTCGACCTCGCCGAGCGCGCTCAGGATCAGCGTGGGCGTGGTGTTGCCCGCTGCCCGCAGCGTCTGCACGATGCTGAGCCCGTCGATGCCGGGCAGCATGCGGTCGATGATCAGCGCGTCGTAGTTGCCGCTGCCTGCCAGGAACTGCCCGTCCTTGCCGTCGGCGCAGTGATCGACCGTATGGCCGGACTCACGCAGCCCGCCGATGATGAAGCTCGCAACGCCGGGATCGTCTTCGATTACCAGGATACGCATGTCGCCCATGATAGCCGGGACAGGCGCTCTGGTGGAGTGTGGATCAGGGAACCCTCAGGCCCCGGGCTTCCAGCGTGTCGTCATCAGCTGCAGCAGGGCGGTCTGGGAGTGTACGCCGGTCTTGTGAAAGATCCTGGCCAGGTGGGTCTTGACCGTATTGCGACTGATATTCAGGGCGACAGCTGCCTCCTGTGCCGACTTGCCGCTCAGCAATGCCTTGCATACCCGCGCTTCCGCCTTGCTGAGTTCATAGGCCTGGATCAGGGCTGTCGACAGGTCGGCGTGCTGGATCGGCTGCTGATCGTGGATCAGTGCAATGCAGGCAGCCCGTTTTGGCAGGTCGACCGACTCGGTGCGCTGGCTGATCGGCGAGAACAGGACCTGATAAGGATGGCCTTGCCCCTTGCGCGGAACCTGCACCGGTGCCGGCGGCGCGCTCGACAGGTCTTTGTGCAGGGTGATGGCGTGGAGAAGCGCGGTATCGAGCAGCGCCTGGGCGGTCGAACTGGTG
>JAHDYN010000202.1 GCA_023383735.1 Gammaproteobacteria bacterium
GCTCCGCTGCCAGCCGGCCGACAAACATTTCCCTGAAGGTGGGTGCCAGCTCGCCGATTTCGTCCTGCCGGTCGACCGGCAGGCTGCTCAGGGTGTTCGTGGTGCCGGCCTCGCGTATCGCCGTGGTGATCTGTCGCAGAGGCTGGACCAGCGTTCGCGTGGTCAGTGTGTTGGCCAGCAGGGCAATCAGCAGCATGAGGAAGGCAAACCAGACATGGTCGATATTCGACGGCCGTGCTGCATCCAGCACGGCAGCATAAGGCAGGGCAAGCATGAAGCGCACGCTGCCGGGTTCGCCCGGATTCAGGCGGACCGCTGTACTGGCGAGCAGCATGGACTCGCCGCCTGCATTGTCGGTCTCGAGTATGGAGAGGTCCTCGCCATCGCCGCCGCCGGGCCGCTTGTCCGGGAACTCGTCCTGCAGCCGCCAGGTCTTGCTGTCGCCGTGCCAGAGTGTTTGTTTCCGGTCGGGATGGGAAATGAACTCGCCCGCACCGTTCGTGATGAAAAACCGTGTTTCGCCAGCGTACAGGTCGGACAAGGTCGATGCGGGCATCAGCAGCTCCCGGACCTTGCCTATGTCGACGCTGATCACCAGGCAGGACTGCGCTTCGCTGGCCGGACCTGGTGCCAGCGGCGTGATTATCCGGAACGTCGGCCTGCCTGTGTCCGGGCTGCGCTCGATATCCGAGATCCACGTCATGCCGGGCTCCATTTGGAGGCTGCGGGCGGCGTCGCTCTGATCCCTGACGAGGTCCCCGGCCGGTGCCGCGGAGAGATCGTCGTCCTCGCGCTTGATATCCATCAGCCGCGCGCCGTCGGCAGACAGCACGCGGATGCCGGAATAGGCCGGTTTGCTCAGCAGCAGGCTGCGCCAGTCCCTGGCATATGCGGGCGACAGCGCCGTGTCGAGTCCGCTCAGGCGCACCTGGTCTGCCAGCATCAGGGTGTCCGTGCGCATGGTTTGCAGAAAGGTGGAGAACTGCATCGATGCGAACTGCGAGTCCTGCCTGAGCAGTTCCTTCTGCTGGGCGATGAGCCGTACGGACATCGTCTGGTAGACGACCATGCCCAGCACCAGAATCGTGACGATCAGGGATGCGGTAACGGTGAATATGATCCGTGCGCGGATCCCGCTGGTCCGGAACCGCTGCAACCACCATCCCTGCCCGGATGCAGGGGCCATGTCGGTAACGGATGTCGAGCCGGTCTGTTCAGCCGTGTTGCGCATGTCATGCAACCCTGACGCCGTGTTCTGCCTGCTCGCTGCTGTCCGGTACTTCGAGCGGCAGGCGGATGATGAAGGTGGAGCCGGCCCCGGGTCTGGACTCGACGGTGATGGTGCCGCCGTGCTTTTCGACGATGACGTTGTAGGTGATGGCGAGTCCCTGGCCGGTGCCCTTGCCGACTGCCTTGGTGGTGAAGAAGGGATCGAAGATGCGGGCAGCGACCTCTGGCGTCATGCCGCAGCCGGTGTCGCTGATGCGGATCTCGGCCCAGTCATCGAGCTTGCGTGTGCTGAGGGTGATGGTGCCGCGGCCACTGGCGCTGTCGCCGACCACGTCGCCGATGGCGTGGGCGGCATTGACGATCATGTTGAGGATGACCTGGTTGAAGTCACCGGGCATGACCGGTACCTGGGGCAGCTCGGTATCGAAGTCGGTTCTGAGCTCGGCCACATACTTCCACTCGTTGGAGGCGACGGTGGCAGTGCTGGCCATGGCGCGGTTGATGTCGAGCGGTGTGCGCTCGGTGGCCGGGTGCGAGAAGTCCTTCATGGCCCGCACGATGCCGGCGACGCGGCTGACGCCGTCCAGTGACTGGTTGATAGCGGTGGGGATTTCGGCGAGCAGGTAGTCGGCATCGGCGTCTTCGAGGGCCTTGCCGATGTCTGCCGGAAGGATGGCGCCGCCGGTGTTCTGGCTGATCTCCTTGAGGTGCCGGAGCAGGGCGCCGACCTCGGCGAAGGACTCCTTGAGGAAGCGGATGTTGTCGCCGACGTACTGTGTCGGGGTATTGATCTCGTGGGCGATGCCGGCAGCGAGCTGGCCGACGGCCTCGAGCTTCTGGCCGCGCAGCAGCTGCTGCTCCATCTCCAGCTTCTCCGAGATGTCGCGCTTGACCACCACGAAAGCACTCAGCACTCCATCACCATTGTGAATCGGCGAGAGGCTCACATCCTCGACAAACGAGTCGCCACCCGGGTTGCGGCTCCTGAGAATGCCATGCCACTTCGTGCCGCTCTGTGCTGCAGCCCTCAAGGCCGTTACCTGACCGTCTTCGTTGTCGAAGTCCCGCAGGGAGTCCGGACGTTTGCCGATCACGTCGGCAAGCGTGCATTTGTTGGCCCGCTCATAGGCCGGATTGATGTAGATGATTTCACCGGTTGGGCTGAGGATTTCCATGCATTCATCGGCAGACTCGATGGCAGCCGCGAGATGGGAAAGATGTTCCTCGGCTTTCCGTCGTGCGCTGATGTCGCGCATGACGGCGCTGAACAGCTGTTCGCCATCCACGGTGAATGTGCTGAGCATGAGTTCGATCGGAAAGATCTCGCCGGACTTCCGTCTGGCGTGCACTTCGCGCACCCGGTCGATGACGCCTGTGTCCTCGCCTTGCTGATACCGTGCGTAGTCGTCGGCATGTCTGGTCTGCGATGGAACTGGCAGGAGTGTGCTGACCAGGGTGCCAAGCACCTCGCTGGCCTGGTAGCCAAAGGTCCTCTCGGCTGCGGGATTGAATGACACGATTCGGCGCTGGCTGTCGGCCACGACATGGGCGTCCAGCATGGTTTCGATGGCTGCGCGTTGCCGGGCCTCGCTGCCGGAAAGCCTGCGCACCATGTCGGCAAAGGCACGTGCCAGTTGACCGATTTCGTCGGTGCGGGCGGCCGGCAGGCCAGCCAGTGATTCGCCAGGCTGGTAGCCGGCCACGGCAGCGCTCATGCGCAACAGCGGACGCACTACCCGTCCCGTGGCAATGAAGGCAATCGGCAGGGTCAGCAGTATCGCAAGGCCGAATACCCCGGATATCTCCAGCAAGCTGGGTTCCACCGAGGCCCTGATCAATGCATAGGGTATTGCCACCGTAACGCGCAGCTGCCGTTCCGGCTCCTCCGCTTGCAGTGCCACGAAGGCGCTGGCCAGAACCTGTTTGGCGCCACGGGAATCGATCGTGACAAGCGTGTTCTTCCCCGGGTTGCCCACTGCAGGCCCGAGCTGCGGAAACTCCGCGTCCAGCTCTCCGGAGTGCGTGCCGTCGGAAGCATACAGGAGGTCGCCACTGCTGTTGCTGAGATAGAGCAGCATTGACTGTCCCGCTTTGTCGTCCTGTGCCACGCTCAGCTTGTGCAGGTCTGCTTCAAGCAGCATGAAACCGAACAGCTGGCCGTTGGCGCGATGCAGGGGCGTGGCGGCGGCGATGAGCGTGCGTGGCCGTGACGGATCGAGGTTCTGGTCGGATTCAATCCGGGCATCCGAGATCCATGTCCTGCCCTCGGGCAGCGCTGTCGCTGCCCGGAACTCCGGGCTGTCCAGATGACTGCGCAGCTGTGTTTCGGGAACCGGCGCCGCGAAGTCGGGGCCCTCGTCGGTATGGATGCGCAGCAGTTCCCGGCCATCAGCTGCGACGATGGCAATCTGGTGGTAGTCCTGCCGGGCCCGCAGCAAACTGCTCAATACGCCAGTGGCGTGATTCCGGCATCTGTAGAATTGTTCTTCGGCGGCAGCAGCGCAGGCCTCACTGGCGAATTCCACGATGGCCGGCAGGCGTGATGCGAACAGGGTATCGCGGCGCATGTTGTCGATGAACCGGTCGAATTCCTGGCTGATCGACTGTGTGTCACTGGCCAGCATCTTGCGATGCGCGTTGAGCAGTGCCAGCGTGGCGCCGTGGAACACGAGGAGGCCGGTCAGCACCACGGTGAGGAGCACCAGCATGGTGGCCACGCTCATGGCCCTGGCCCGGATGCCAAAGCGTGGCCCGCCGGAGCGCTCGGGTTCCCTGGCCGGTATGTCTGCGCTGCCGTTCATGCAGCCTCGCTGTCGCTTGACACTGTGCCGGCATCGGGCACCTGGAGCGGCAGGCGGATGATGAAGGTGGAGCCGGCCCCGGGTCTGGACTCGACGGTGATGGTGCCGCCGTGCTTTTCGACGATGACGTTGTAGGTGATGGCGAGTCCCTGGCCGGTGCCCTTGCCGACTGCCTTGGTGGTGAAGAAGGGATCGAAGATGCGGGCAGCGACCTCTGGCGTCATGCCGCAGCCGGTGTCGCTGATGCGGATCTCGGCCCAGTCATCGAGCTTGCGTGTGCTGAGGGTGATGGTGCCGCGGCCACTGGCGCTGTCGCCGACCACGTCGCCGATGGCGTGGGCGGCATTGACGATCATGTTGAGGATGACCTGGTTGAAGTCACCGGGCATGACCG
>JAHDYN010000203.1:0-1500 GCA_023383735.1 Gammaproteobacteria bacterium
AAAGTGACAGATGAAAGTGCTGCCGTGGCCGAGCCGGCTGCGGATCTCCAGATCCGCATCGTGCCTGCGCAGCGCGTACTTGACTATCGACAGACCCAGACCGGTACCCCCGCTCTGCCGGGCGCGCCCGCCGTCAGCCCGGTAAAAGCGCTCCGTGACCCGCGGGATATCCGCTTCGGACATGCCGATACCGGTATCCACGACGGCCAGATGCCCGCCATCGCGGTCGACATTCCAGCTGATGGTTATCCTGCCTTCCGCCGGCGTATAGCGGACCGCATTGGCGACCAGGTTCGACACGACCGACTGAAGCTCGGACTCCTCGCCCAGCACGTTCACGTCGCTGTTGATCTGGACCTCGATCTGTCCGCCGAAGCCCGGCAGGCTCTGCGCATCGCGCCGGGCCAGCTCGATCAGATCCGCAACGCTCACCGCCCGGTCCCTGGCCACCGGCTGCCCCGACTCCAGCCTGGACAGCTGCAACAGGTCTTCGACCAGACGGAACATGCGCTGCACCTGCTCCTGCATGACCCGGATCGGCTGCACCCAGACGGGCGGCTTTGCGGGATCTTCTGCCAGGGTATCGAGGTAACCCATCATCACGGTCAGCGGCGTACGCAGCTCGTGCGATGCATTGGCGACGAAATCGCGCCGCACCCGCTCGATCTTCACCCGCTGGCTGATGTCGCGGATCAGGAGCAGCGTCTGGTCCGGCCCATAGGGGATCAGGCGACAGGACAGCCAGGTATCACCGCCGGTCGGCGACGGGATTTCAACGGCAGGACGGTCGCCCGGGCTGCGGAGATAGGCGATGAACTCCGGGTGCCGCAGCAGGTTCTCGATGCGCTGGCCGCGGTCCACGCGCACTTTGAGATCCAGCAACACCCTGGCAGCCAGGTTGTAGTTCAGGATCTCGTGCTGCGCATTGAGTATCACGCCGCCGTCGGGGAAGGCCTCCGTGGACGCGCGCAGTTCCTTGACCAGCCGGCGAAACCGCTTGCCGCGCCGCTTTGCCTTGGTCTTGATGAACTGGATCTTGGCAAACACCGGCGGCCACACGCCCTCGCCGTCGGGGATATCGGCGATGGAGCCGGTCGTCAGCCAGCGCTCGAGTCGATAGAGGTTGTAGAGGTGCCACGCCAGCGCGCCGAGTGCGACGATCAGCATGCCCAGCGCGGGACGATCGTAGATCAGGCCGATCAACGCGCCGGCGATCAGGCCGAGAACCAGCCGGACTAGCGTCGAGGTCCAGATTTCGGGCATCAGCTGACCGAAAACCGGTAACCGGCGCCACGTACCGTCTGGACATAGGGATCTGCGCCGAAGCCCTCCAGCGCCTGCCGCAGGCGACGGATATGCACATCGACAGTGCGTTCCTCGACGTAGACGCTCGGGCCCCAGACCTTGTCGAGCACCTGCGTGCGGCTGCAGACGCGATCGGGGTTTTCCATCAGGAACTTCAGCAGGCGGTACTCCGTGGGCCCAAGCGCGATTTCGCGC
>JAHDYN010000203.1:1510-4421 GCA_023383735.1 Gammaproteobacteria bacterium
GGCATGCACGCGATGGCTGACCGGGTCCAGGCGCAGCCTGCCGGCTACCAGCGGCTCATCGGCGACCGGCGCCGAACGGCGCAGTACGGCATTGACCCGCGACAGCAGCTCGCGCGGCGAGAACGGCTTGGTGATGTAGTCATCGGCACCGCTGTCCAGACCCATGACCCGGTCACGCTCATCGGCACGTGCCGTGAGCATGATGACCGGAATGTCGCGGTTGGCCGGCTCGCGCCGCAGCGTGCGGGTCAGCTCGAGGCCACTGGAGTCGGGAAGCATCCAGTCCACGAGCAGCAGGTCGGGTCGCGAATCGGCAATCTGCAGCCGGGCGCTGGCCGAGTCGCCGGCTTCATCCACCTCGAAGCCGGCACGCGTCAGATTGAACGCGATCATCTGCCGGATCGGCAGCTCGTCCTCGACCAACAGAATCCTGCGTGCGCTCATGGCCCCTGGTCACGATACAAGTGTGCGGGCATTTGACCACGCTTTTATTACAAAACCGTGTCGCCCTCAACAACTGCCGCCCGGAGCTGCCGGCTGGCTACTTTGCGGCGCCGGTTTCCTGCTGCACGTAGGCGATCACATTGGCGCGGTCCTCGGGCTTGCGCAGTCCGACGAAAACCATGCGCGTGCCGGGCATGAAATCACTGGGCCTGAGCAGGAATTTGTCCAGCGCTTCCACATCCCAGACCACATCGGAGCCCGCCATCACCTCGGAGTAGGAAAACCCGGGCGTGAGCCCCGCCTTGCGGCCCATGATCCCGTGCAGATTGGGCCCCACCTTGTTCGGCCCGGCAGCCTCCAGGCTGTGACAGGCGCGGCACTGCAGAAACACGATCTGACCCTTGGCCGGATCGGCGCTGGCCATCAGTGCATTGATATCGTAGCTGTCGGCAGCAGCCGGAGCCGCCGGGGTGCTGCCTCCCGCCGCCGGTGCATTGCTGACCTGCTCGGCACAGGCTGTCATCAGCATGCTCAGGCCAAATACTGCGATGGCAAAACGAAGACTGTCAGGCATTTCTTGAATCCTTTGTCGGGTGACCAGCGGTCAGGTTGTTGAATCCGGTACAGGCCCATTATCGCGCATCAGCGCGGCCGCGCGATGTATGGCCTTGCGTATGCGCGGATAGGTGCCGCAGCGGCAGATATTGGTGATCGACTGGTCGATCACCGCATCGTCAGGTTCGGGCGTGGTGCGCAGCAAAGCGGAGACCGCCATGATCATGCCGGGCTGGCAATAGCCACATTGCGGAACCTGCTCGTCGATCCAGGCCTGCTGCACCGGATGCAGCCCTGTCCCGCCCCCGATCCCCTCGATCGTGGTCACCGACTTGCCGGCCACGGCGGCAACCGGCAGGACACAGCAGCGTGCGGCGACACCGTCGATGTGGATCGTGCATGCCCCGCAGAGGGCAATGCCGCAGCCGTACTTGGTGCCGGTGAGGCCAAGGGTATCGCGCAGCACCCACAGCAGGGGCATGCCCTCGGGGACATCGACTTCCACGTCGGCACCGTTGAGGCTGAAGCTGATCATCGCGCTGCCATTCCGGAATCTACGCTGTCGCGCCGCGCGCCGGATTGGCGGTCAGCATGGCCGGATAATCCCGCTCGGCGCGCTGACGGTATCCGGGGGGCAACTCATCGATGGAGCGGAGTTTTGCCCCACCGGCATGCCAGACGATGTGCCCCGGCCGGTCGCCCATGTCCATCCACTTCAGCCACGGCATGTGCACCGTCGAACTGAACACCACCGGCAGGCTGTCCAGCCGCGCATTGAGGAAATCCTTCTGGCTGGCAAACATCGTCTGCTGCTGCCACCGCGGCGGCGGCATCCCCGGCGGATAACGCGTCCAGTTGTGCAGCCAGACCCTGTCGCGCACGAAACTCCAGTCGAGAACCAGCGGCTGTTCGGGGATCTGGTCCAGCATGCGGGTGAAGCGTATGCCCTTTACGGAGTAGTTGAAGCCGCGGCCTGCCCCGCCACCCTGGACACCCGGCGTGACCTGATTGACTGCACCGGTATAGGGGTTCCTGAATTCCGGAAGAAAGGCGCCGGTTTCCACATCGTGAAAGAAAGTCAGGGTGGTGCCGATCAGCTCATAGGCGCCATCCGGCAGATGACGCATCCAGTAGAGCTCCATGCCCTCGAACCTGAGCAGCGGACGAGGATGCTCGCCGGGCACCACGCCGAAGATCGTGCCGTCATACCACCACGGCACATCGCGTTCTTTCAGGCTCGCCGTCATGCGCACCAGTTCGCGCAGATTGTTCTCCGGCAGGCGGAGATCCGGCGCACGTGCCGGCGGGCTGCCCGCCACGCCGGGCAGGGCTTCGCTGGTAGCCCCGAAGGCCAGCAGGCCGATACCCGCAGTAAAGGATCGGCGCGAAATCGATCTGTGCATGGAGGCGGTCGCTCTGTCAGGCCCGCTGCCGGCGCAGCGCGCGGATGCAAAGGCAATGTCCGGAGAATACAGTAGGCGCTCCGCTGGCAGGAAACGGAATCACCACATGCGCGTCCACTGTCTGGCCATCCTGTTGCTGGTCGGCGCCTCTTTCGGCAGTAACGATGCATCCGCGGCCGGCGATCCGCAGCGCGGACGCGAGATCGCCACCGCATGCTCGGCCTGCCATGGACTCGACGGCAGCAGTCCCTCGCCGGCCTTTCCGATACTCGGCGGCCAGCATCAGGAATACCTGGTACAGGCGATGCTGGCCTACCAGTCCGGCACGCGCGCCGAATCGATCATGGGCGGCGCGATCCGGACGCTGAGCCGCCAGCAGATCGAAGACGTCGCCGCCCATTTCTCTGCACAGACCGCCCTCGTCGCCACCCGGAGCGGTCAGGCCGTCGACCAGGCGGCGTCACCCCCGGCGGCCACCAACCTCACCGCACAGGCCAGTACCTCGGGCG
>JAHDYN010000204.1:0-3932 GCA_023383735.1 Gammaproteobacteria bacterium
TCGATCTCGACATCGACATACACCAGGTGAGCTTCAAGGACCGGGAGACGCAGAGCCCGGCCTTTCTGGCCCTCAACCCGATGGGGAAGGTGCCGGTGCTGACCGACGGCGATTTCAATCTCTGGGAGTCGAATGCCATCCTGTGCTACCTGGCGACGAAATTTCCCGAAACCGCCGCCTTGCCTGCCGATGCACGCGGCCGGGCCGATGTGGATCGCTGGCTGCACTGGCAGAGCTGCCACCTGGTACCGGCGATCGGCGCACTCAAGACCGGTACGGAAACAGATGTGGCGACAGTGACACCGCTGCTGAAGATCCTCGAGCAGCAGCTGGCGGGACGCGACTACCTGCTCGGTACATTGACGGTTGCCGACTTTGCCGTTGCCGCCTATCTGATGACCAAGCTCGGCCGCCAGCTCGATTACTCGGCCTGTCCCGCTGTCGCGGCCTGGGTCGGGCGCATGGCCGGGCTCAAGGGCTTTGTGGCCACGCAAGTCAAGGCGCCGTAACTGTATGACCCGCAGTCAGCGCATGGCACTATGCAGGTGGACACGCCGGGAATGACGATGGACGAAACCGAGGACAAGACCAGCAAGCCCCGTCGGCGCGGCATCTATCTGCTGCCCAACCTGTTCACGACCGGCACCCTGTTTGCCGGCTTCTACGGCATCGTTGCCTCGATCGATGGTCATTTCCAGCCGGCAGCGATCGCGATCTTCGTCGCCGGTCTGCTCGACGGCATGGACGGCCGGCTGGCGCGTCTCACCAATACCGAGTCCGAGTTCGGCAAGCAATACGACAGCCTGGCCGACATGGTGGCCTTTGGCATGGCGCCGGCGATCATCGTCTATCAGTGGGGGCTGAAGGCGCTGGGCGAGTATGGCTGGGCGTGGGGCAAGCTGGGTTGGCTCGCCGCCTTCCTCTATGCGGTTGCGGCGGCGCTCCGGCTCGCGCGTTTCAATGTCACGGCAAAGACCGCTGACCGGCGCTTTTTCGAGGGCCTGCCGAGCCCCTCGGCGGCCGGGCTCGTTGCGAGCATGGTCTGGGTGGCGTCCGGCCTTGGTGTCGGCGGTTTGCCGACCCTCGCGGTGGTCATGGCGCTCACCATACTGGCCGGCGCGCTGATGGTCTCGCGGCTGGCTTACTGGAGCTTCAAGGGCTTGAGTCCGCGGGGGCGCGTTTCCTTTGCCTATGTGCTGATCATCCCGCTGATCTTCGTGCTGATTGCCATCGACCCGCCGCGCGTCCTTTTCTTCCTCGCCTCCACCTATGCATTGTCCGGCATCGTGATCGCGCTGTGGCGACGCTGGCGCCGGCAGTCAGGCCGCCTGCGGCGCAGCGAGCGCAGCCTGCCGGATGAGTGAGGCCTGATGGCCGGAAGCAGCGAATCGCGCAGGATGCGACCCGATCCCCGCCAGCAGCGCGCGCTGGGCGCCATGGATGTGCAGATCTGGATTCCGCGTGCCGGGTCGTCGGTTCCCGCTGTAGCGGCCACAGCGCCCGTACCACCGAGTGCGGCGCTGAGCATGGAGCCGGATCCCGCGCCCGGCATCATGGCGGCATCCGGTCCCGAGCTTGCCGCATGGACAGAACTCAGGGCCGAGGTGGCGGCCTGCACCCGCTGCGATCTCCACAAGACGCGTACGCAAACCGTTTTTGGCACCGGCTCGCCGCAGGCGCGCTGGCTGGTGATCGGCGAAGCGCCGGGTGCCGATGAAGACCGGCAGGGCGAGCCCTTCGTGGGGCGGGCCGGGCAACTGCTCACGGAGATGCTGCAGGCGGTCGGGCTCTCGCGAGAGCAGGTTTTCATCGCCAACATCCTGAAGTGCAGGCCGCCGGAAAACCGGGACCCAAAGCCTGAAGAAGCAAAGAGTTGCGAGAACCATCTCCAAAAGCAGATCGCTTTGCTCCAGCCCGGGCTGATCATCGCCGTGGGCCGGATTGCCGCGCAGAATCTGCTCGGGGTGGACACGCCGATCGGCAAGCTGCGGGGGCAGGTGCATGCCTACGAACCTGCCGGGATTCCGGTTGTGGTGACTTACCATCCGGCCTATCTGCTGCGCAGCCCGGGGCAGAAGGCGCGCGCCTGGGAGGATCTGTGTCTGGCCCGCAGCCTTGTGGCACCCGTCTGAGGCGCCTTCCATGAGCGCCGAACCCCGCTTCTTCCCGGCCATCATTCGCGAGATGCGCCAGACCGATCTGACAACGGTCGCCAACATCGAGCGGGGTGCTTATGAATTTCCCTGGAGTCCGGGCATCTTTCGCGACTGCCTGCTGGCCGGCTATACAAGCCTGGTGCTGGAGCAGGGCGCTGCCGTCATCGGCTACGGCATCATGTCGATTGCAGCCGGTGAGGCGCATCTCCTCAATCTTGCGCTTGCGCAGACGGCGCGCGGGCAGGGGCACGGCCGGCGGCTGCTCGAGCACCTGCTGGATCTTGCCCGGGGTGCGGGTGTGGAGGGCCTGTATCTCGAGGTGCGGCCGAGCAATCGCGGGGCGCTCGCGCTGTATCACGATGCCGGTTTCGAAGTGATCGGCCGGCGGCGCGCCTATTACCGCGCAGTCGGCGGAACCGAAGACGCCGTGGTGCTGGTCCGGCGCCTGCGGACCCGGCGCTGAGTGTCGGGCCGCATGCCGCCTCCGCAGTCCGGTCCAGCCGCACACCAGCCCCTCTGGCGCAATCGGCCGGTACTGGCCTGGGCCTTCTACGACTGGGCCAATTCCGCCTACTCGCTGCTGGTGGTCACCGCCTTCGTCCCGCTCATGCTCGGCGGTTTCTGGAACGATGGCGCCGCATCGCCGGTGACCACATTCCGTCTCGGCGTGGGCAATGGCATCGCCAGCGCAGTGGTCGTGCTGCTTGCGCCGCTGCTCGGGGCGATGACGGATCGGGCCGGTCGCAGAAAACCCTGGCTTGCTGCGTTTACCGGCCTCGGTGTGCTCGCAACGGCAGGCCTGGCAGCGGTGGGCCCGGGTGGCTGGATGCTTGCGCTGTTCTGCTTCGTGCTCGGCTCGATCGGCTTCTTTGCCGCCAACAGCCTCTACGATGCGTTGCTCATCGACGTTGCGCCACCGCAGGCCTGGGATCGCGTATCGGCGCTGGGCTATGCACTCGGATACCTGGGCAGTGCGCTGCTCTTCGTGCTCAGCATCGCCATGCTCGCGCAGCCGGAGCGCTTTGGCCTGGCAAGCGCCGTCGACAGCACGCGTCTGTCGTTCCTGATGGTGGCGGTCTGGTGGGCGCTGTTCACGGTGCCGCTGCTGTTATGGGTCCGCGAGCGGCGCGACGGACGCGCAGCGCTTTCCGGCAGCAGTCTGCGCGCCGGCTTCCGCCAGCTCTACCGCACCCTGCAGGCCGTGCGCGGCCAGCCGCAACTGCTGCGATTTCTCGTTGCCTACTGGCTGTACATCGACGGGGTCTACACGATCATCAAGATGGCGGTGGACTACGGCCTGTCACAGGGGCTTTCATCCACCGAGGTCACCGGCGCCATCCTGATTACCAATTTCATCGGTTTTCCGGCTGCAATCGGCTTCGGCCTGCTGGGCGAACGCCTGGGTGCCCGTCGCGGCATCTACCTCGCGCTGGCGGTCTACATCCTGGCGACGTCCGCTGCCGTCTCCATGAAGACGGCTGCGGACTTCTATGTGCTGGCGATCAGCATCGGCCTGGTGCAGGGTGGCGTGCAGTCGCTGAGCCGCTCGCTCTATGCGCGGCTCATCCCGGTCGAGAGCCGCGGCGAGTATTTCGGCTTCTACAACATGATGGGCAAGTTCTCCTCGATCGTCGGTCCGGTGCTGGCCGGAACGGCGGCGCTGGTCTCGGGCAGTCAGCGCATTGGCATCCTGTCGATCCTGCTGCTGTTCGCAGCCGGCCTCTGGCTGCTCAGCCGCGTGCGTTTGCCGGCGGAAGGCGCAACTGCCTGACCAGT
>JAHDYN010000204.1:3942-4416 GCA_023383735.1 Gammaproteobacteria bacterium
CCTCCGCATGGCTCGGAACGCCTTCGTAGCGCAGGCGCAGGTAGAGCGCCGTGAGGCTGGCCAGCGGTGCCGCCAGCTCGGGGCGTGCGGCGATGACCATCGCTGAATACTCGCCTGGCGTCTCCTCCGGTCTGCGCGGCCGGCTCAGCCGGGCCAGCCGTTTGCACAGGAGCTGCCAGCTCTGTTCGAGCGGATCCTGGTTGCGGTCACGGTCGCGCAGGGTCAGCCAGGTGAACAGCAGCAGTATGGTGCCGGCCGTCGCGACACAGACCAGCGCCAGGTCGCGCAGCGATGGCGAGCTGAAGCCGAGTTTGCCGAGCAGGGCATTTTGCTGCTCAGGCCCGAAGGCCAGCACCCAGCGATCCCACTGCGCATTGAGCGCATCCCAGCCGAAGGCCATCTGCCCGAACCAGGGACTGTTGCCGAGCAGGGGCAGGCCGGCGCCCACCGATCCGGGCAGCGCCGCGCCGAGGC
>JAHDYN010000205.1 GCA_023383735.1 Gammaproteobacteria bacterium
CACCTGCACCAGCACCGTATCGCCCTCGCGCAGCAGCTGGCGGATGTTCGGCTCGTCGCCCGCCGCCAGGGTGGTGCCGGCCGGTGGCTGGATGTCCGAAGCATGCAGGAAACCGGTACGCGGCAGACCGATGTCGATGAAGGCCGCCTGCATGCCGGGCAGCACGCGCATGACCCGCCCCTTGTAGATGTTGCCGGTAAGTCCGCGACGGGAATTGCGTTCGATGAATATTTCCTGCAACGCGCCGTTTTCGACCACGGCAGCACGAACCTCGCGCGCAGTCACGTTGATGAGGATCTCTTCACTCATCGGCTGCAGCATCCGCAAGCAAGGGCCCGCTGAAGGATTCGAGCAGTTGTGCGGTTTCGAACAGCGGCAACCCCATGACACCCGAGTAGCTGCCCTTCAGCGCCGAGATGAACATCGCACCGAGACCCTGGATGCCGTAGCCACCGGCCTTGTCGACCGGCTCGCCGGTGCGCCAGTAAGCCGCCGCCTCGCGCGCATCGATGGGCCGGAAGCTCACCTCGCTGCGGCTCAGTGCGACGTGCTCGCGCCCGGCATCGGCGATTGCAACCGCCGTCCAGACCTCGTGCGTGCGGCCGCCGAGACGGGCCAGCATGCGCACCGCATCGGCTTCATCCACCGGCTTGCCGAACAATTCGGTGCCGAGCGCCACGGCCGTATCGGCTGCCACGACCGGCGCAGGGTGATCGCGCGGCAGCTCCAGACCGGCGCGGGCCTTCGCCGCCGCCAGCCGGCACACCAGGTCGTCGGCGCTCTCGCCCGGCCGTGGCGTCTCGTCGACAGCCACGCGCAGCACCTCGCAGGCTATGCCGAGCTGGGCCAGCAATTCACGCCGGCGCGGCGAAGCTGATGCGAGATAGACAAATGCCCTGGCCATCGCCAATTCCGATTCCTTGCTCAGACCTTGTGATAGGGGTGGCCCTGCAGGATGGTCCACGCCCGATACAGTTGCTCGACAACGATCACCCGCACCATGCCATGCGGGAAAGTCAGCGCCGACAGCGACCAGCTCTGGTTGGCACGCTTGCGCACTTCATCGGCGAGTCCCTCCGGACCACCGATGATCAGCGCAACGGCGCTCTCCTCGACCTGCCAGCGAACCAGCTGCCGCGACAGCTCGACCGAGGACCACGGCTTGCCGCGCTCGTCCAGCGCAATCACGAACTCGTTCGGTTTCAGCCGCTGCAGGATGCGCTGCCCCTCCTTGGCCCTGGCGACCGCCGGGTCACCACCCGAGGAGCGCAGCGACAACGGAATCTCGACAAGTTCGGGCTTCAGGTGGGCGGGCAGGCGCTCCAGGTAGGTGTCAACACCGTCGCGAACCCAGTCATCGGGGCGGCTGCCAATTGCCAGAAGTCTTATTTTCATGCTGCGCGGACCCGGTATCCCCGCTTCCGGCAGGGGTAAGGATGATACACGCTGCCGCGCTCCGGCTGGACCGGCAGCCGGGCCACCTCAGGCGGTGGCGACGCTTTCCATGTCCCAGAGACTTTCCAGCTTGTAGAACTCCCGGGCACGGGGCTGCATCACGTGCACCACCACGTCGGCCAGATCCACGAGCACCCACTCGCCGCTGCCCGTCCCCTCCACACCGAGCGCCGGAACCCCGGCGGCATCGGCCTGCTGGACCAGCCAGTCGGCGATGGACCGGACGTGCCGGTCCGAGGTGCCGCTCGCCACGATCATGTAGTCCGTGATGGCTGTCTGCCGGCGCACGTCCAGCACCCGGACGTCGCGGGCTTTCAGCTCTTCAAGGGCGGTTGTCGCCAGACTCAACAGCTTCTTGCTATGCACGGGATTGCACCTCCTTTGGGCGCAGATAGATAGGGTTGGCCTGCATGAGTTCCCGGACCGCGTCCGGCACCAGGTAACGCGGATCGCCGCCATCAGCAACCAGCTTGCGGATCGACGATGAAGCGATTTCCAGCCGGGTCACCTGCTGCAGCAGGATGCCGCCGGCCGGCGCCGCAGCGAGCGCGGCCGGCTCATCCACGCGGTGGGCCGCGTAAAGCTGCCCGAGCTCGCCATCGAATTGCTCTGCCCAACCCGGCCGCTGCACCACCACGATGTGTGCAAGGCCGGGAATCTCCCGCCAGCGGTGCCAGCCGGGCAGCCCCAGAAACGCATCCATGCCGAGGATCAGGACCAGCGGCCGGTGCGGCTGGCTGGCGCGCAGCGTCGCCAGCGTGTCCACCGTGTATGAGGGACCTTCGCGGCGCAGTTCGCAGTCATCGACCACAAATCCCGGTTGTCCGGCGACCGCCGCCTCGAGCATGCGCAGACGCAGCGCGCCCGGGGCGATGGCCGGCGCGCGATGCGGCGGCACGCGGCTGGGAACGAAGCGGACCTCGGCAAGCCCGAGGCCGGTCAGGAGCTCCCAGGCCGTGCGCAGGTGGCCGACATGCACCGGATCGAAAGAGCCGCCGAGCAGTCCGACTGGCGCAGGACGGACACCCATCAGGGCAGTTCGGCCGCAGGCAGCGGCTCGCCCGTCAGCGCCAGCGTGAGTTCAAGCAGCGCATTCCAGGCCTCGCCGCGGCGCGCGCCCTTGACGACCTGATCCGCCGTACGGGCCATGCCGGGCAGGCGGCGCAAGGACGAGGGCTTCCGGCCGCGCAGCGCCCGGGCATAGAGGCCAACGCGCGACTTCCACACACCGCTGGCCTGTACGGCCTGCTCAAGCGACAGCCCGCGGCCGGCACGCATGCCGGCTTCCACCAGCACGGACACTTCGCGAACCAGCGCCCACAGCACCAGCGGCGCAGCCACGCCCTCTTCGCGCAAGCCATTGAGTATGCGCACGGCCCGCGAGGTGTCACCGGCGAGTGCGGCATCGCCCAGCTGAAAGATGTCGAAGCGCGCACCATCCGCGACCGCGGCCTGGACCTGCGCCACGCTCAGCTGCGTACCCACCGGATACAACAGGCCGAGCTTGTCGATCTCCTGCTGCGCAGCCAGCAGGTTGCCCTCCACGCGGGCGGCCAGCAACTCCGCCGCTTCGTCTTCACAGCTGAGCTTCGCGCTCTTGAGCCGCCTTGCGATCCAGCGCGGCAGCTCCGTCGGGGACGGAGCGCGAAAATCCACCCATGTGCCGGCCTTGTGCAGGGCGCTGGCCCAGGCCGAGTCGGCCGTCTTGCGGTTCAGCGCCGGCGTGACCACCACCACGACATTGCCATCCGCCGGCCGGGCGGCCAGTTCGCGCAGTGCGCGCGAGCCCTCGTCGCCGGGTGCAGCCGTCGGCAGGCGCAGGACGATCAGCTTGCCGGTGGAAAACAGCGAACCGGCGCTGAGGGAAGCCAGCAGGGCAGTCCAGTCGAAGCCGCGCTCGGCAGTGAAGGATTCGCGTTCGTCGCAACCCTGCCTGAGCGCGGCAGCGCGCAGGGCATCGAGGGCCTCGTTGAGCAGCAGCGGCTCATCGCCGGAAAACAGATAACAGGCTGACAGGCTTCCGCCCTGCGGGGCAGAAAGATGCGCGCCCAACTGCTCAGCACGCAGTTGCATGCACTACCGTCACTCGCCGAGCTGTTTCCAGTCGATCGACTCCTCTTCAAGCAGGATCGGGATCCCCTCGCGAACCGGATACACGAGGCGCCCGTCGCGGGTCACCAGCGCCTCGATGAGTCTCTCGCCGACAGGCGCCTCCGAGCGGGCCTGGATGTTGCCGCTTTCAATCGCCGAATTGAGGCGCGCCAGACGCGTTCCATCCAGCAGCTGCAGGGGCAACCGGGTGAGCGGGCAGCAGACGATGTCCAGAAGTTTCTTGTCCATTCGATGCGCCAAAACTATAGCACAGGGGGGCGTGGCTCCCGCGCACGGCCCCAGGCGACATAACGCTGCGGAACCGGGTCGGCGCCGCCTTCAGCCCAGGGGTGGCAGCGGCCGATGCGGCGCAGCCCGAGCCATCCGCCGCGCAGCAGCCCGAAGCGGCCGATGGCTTCGGCCGCATAGCTCGAGCAGCTCGGAAAGTAACGGCAACGCGGGCCCAGCCAGGGCGACAGGATCAGCTGGTACGCGCGGATCAAACCGAGCCCGGCCCGGGCCGGCAGGCCGGGCGGCGTTTTCAGCTCGCCACACATGCCGCTGCGGCGCGGCGGATCGCGCCGATCATCGAATGCAGGCCGTTGCTGCGCGTCGGACTCAGGTGCTGGTCGAGACCGATCGCGCCGATGAAGTCCGGCGGCGTGTCGAGGATCTCCTGCGCCGGCCGGCCGTTGTAGATGCGCATCAGGATGGCAATCAGGCCGGAGACGATCGCCGAATCGCTCACTGCCTGAAAGTGGAGCCGGTCACCCCGGGGCGAGGTCACGAGCCACACCTGCGACTGGCAACCCCTGATCCTGTGCTCCTCGGTCTTCGCCGTCT
>JAHDYN010000206.1 GCA_023383735.1 Gammaproteobacteria bacterium
GGGCGAGCGCGCGGCGGGTGCGGACACCTCGGCGGTGGCCGGCATCGGGCAGGCGCTGCCGGCGCTGAGCCGGGCCAGCAAGCTCGGCAAGCGGGCTGCACGCGTCGGCTTTGACTGGCCGGACATCGATGGCGTGCTTGCCAAGATGCACGAGGAACTCGACGAACTGCGCGCCGCCCGTGACGCGGCGGATCCCGCCGCAGCCGAGGAGGAAATCGGTGACCTGCTGTTCACGGCCGCCAACGTCGCCCGGCACCTGCGTGTCGATCCTGAACATGCCTTGCGTGCCGCCAACCGCAAGTTCGAGCGCCGCTTCAGGGCCGTGGAAGCACTGCTGAAGCAGGCGGACGCCGACTGGACTGCCAAGACGCCGGAAGAGATCGACCAGTTGTGGCAGACCATCAAGTCAGGTGAACGTGACACATGAGCCAGGCAGGCTCAAGCACGGGCTGGGCGCCGGACAGCTGGCGAAGCTGCACCATCGGCCAGATACCCCGCTATGGCGATGCCGATCGCAGCGCCGCAGTGATGGACGAACTGGCAAGACTGCCGCCGCTGGTGACCTCCTGGGAGATCGAGGCCTTGCGCGAGCAGATTGCACTCGCCCAGACCGGCAAGGCCTTCATCCTGCAGGGCGGTGACTGCGCCGAGACCTTTGCGGACTGCAATTCGGCCGCCATCGTCACCAAGCTGAAAATCCTGCTGCAGATGAGCGTTGCCATCATTTCCGGAATGAAGCTGCCGGTCGTGCGCGTGGGGCGTATCGCCGGTCAGTACGCCAAACCGCGCTCGGCCGATGTCGAAACCCGCGGCGATGTGTCCCTGCCGAGCTACCGGGGTGACCTCATCAACCGCAACGGCTTCAGTGCCGATGATCGCGAACCCGATCCAGAACTCATGCTGCGCGCCTACGAGCGCTCGGCGCTCACTCTCAACTTCATACGGGCCCTGATCGATGGCGGCTTTGCCGACCTGCATCACCCGGAGAACTGGGACCTCGACTGGGTCAGGCATTCGCCACTTGCCGATGAGTACCATCGCATGGTGCAGACCGTCGCGGACGGCCTGGATTTCTTCGAAAGCCTCACCGGCAAGTCGATCGACCAGGCGCGGCGGGTGGATTTCTACGCGGCACACGAAGGGCTGCATCTGCCTTATGAGCAGGCCCAGACGCGCTTCCTCGCGCACAGGCAGAAGTGGTACGACCTGACCACGCACTTCCCGTGGATCGGCGCGCGCACCAGTCAGCCCGGCAGCGCACACATCGAGTTCTTCCGCGGCATCAGCAATCCGGTTGGCATCAAGATCGGTGGGGACATGACGCCAGACTGGCTGCGCAGCCTGTTGCACAGCCTCAATCCCGACAATCAGCCAGGGCGGCTGACACTGATACATCGTCTCGGTGCCCGGGGCATCAGGACCCTGCTGCCACCGCTGATCGAGACCGTGCAGAAGGAGGGGGCACAGGTGCTGTGGGTCTGTGACCCCATGCATGGGAATACCGAGACCTCGAGCAGCGGCCTGAAGACTCGTCGCTTCGAAAACATCCTCGACGAACTGGCCAGCGCCTTCGATGTGCACCGCGACTGTGGTACCTGGCTGGGTGGCGTCCACCTGGAACTGACCGGTGAGCATGTCACCGAATGCACGGGCGGCGCACGCGGCCTGACCGATGCCGATCTGCGCCGCGACTACCGCAGCCAGGTGGATCCGCGCCTCAACTACGAGCAGGCCATGGAGGTGGCCATGCGCATCGCGCGCCACGGCAGCCAGCGCGCGGGGCGCTGAGTTGCGGCGCGATGCCCATGGCGCCCGAACCAGCCAATCCGCCCTTCGACAGCAGCGCCTTTCTGGCCTCGCTGACGCATCGACCCGGCGTCTACCGGATGTTCTCCGCCGACGACACGGTGCTCTATGTGGGCAAGGCCAAGGATCTCAGGAAGCGGGTATCGACCTACTTCGGCAGCAAGGGGCATTTGCCGAGGACCCAGGCGCTGATGGCCCAGACCAGCCGCGTCGAGGTGACGGTAACCGGTACCGAGCACGAAGCACTGCTGCTGGAACACAACCTGATCAAGGAATACCGGCCGCGCTTCAACGTCATTCTGCGCGATGACAAGAGCTATCCCTGGATCCATGTGTCCACGGAGCAGGACTTCCCGCGTTTCGAGTTGTATCGCGGTGCCCGCCGCGGACGGGGCCGATTTCTCGGGCCGTGGCCCTCGGCGAACACCGTGCGGGAGAGCCTGATCCAGCTGCAGAAGCTGTTTCGCGTCCGTCAGTGCAGCGAATCATTTTTTGCCAACCGCACACGGCCCTGTCTCCAGTACCAGATCCAGCGGTGCACCGCGCCGTGCGTCGGCCTGATCACTGCGGCTGACTATCAGCGCGATGTCGCTGATGCAATCCTGTTTCTGGAGGGCCGCAACGACAGCGTGCTCGCCAATCTCGCCACGCGCATGGAGCAGGCGGCAGCCGGACTTGACTATGAGCGCGCCGCGTTGCTGCGTGACCAGATCCAGCTGGTGCGAAAGATCCAGGCGGCGCAGGTGATCAATGCGCCCGGCATGACCGATGCCGACGTCCTTGGCGTGCAGATCAGGCAGGGGCAGGCCTGTGTGTCGGTCTTGATGATCCGTGGCAGCCGCGTACTGGGCAGTCGCAGCTGGTTTCCGCGCATCGCGGCCGGTACCGAGGGCGCCGAGGTGCTTTCGGCGTTCATTGCCCAGCACTACTTTCATGCCTCGCCGCCGGCGGAAATCCTGGTGCCGGCTCCACTGGGGGACAGGTCCGTATTGCAGTCCGTGCTGGAGAGCAAGGCGGGCAGCCGCTGCCGGATCCGCGACCGCGTGCGCGGAACCCGCAGCCGCTGGCTGGAAATGGCCGCGGACAACGCCGCCCAGGGACTCAGCATGCGACTGGCAGGCACCGCGACCCTCGGCGCCCAGTTTGAGCAACTCGCTGAAGCGCTGGGGCTGGACGAACCACCCACGCGGATCGAGTGCTTCGACATCAGCCATACCGCGGGCGAAGAGACGGTCGCCGCTTGTGTGGTATTCGGCCCGGAAGGCCCCATCAAGTCCGACTACCGGCGCTTCAATATCAAGGACATAGAACCCGGCGACGACTATGCTGCGATCACCCAGGCGGTGACCCGCCGCTATACCCGGGTGCGCAGCGGCGAGGCCCCGCTACCGGGACTGATCCTTATCGATGGCGGATCCGGCCAGGCCGACCGGGCCTATGGGGTGCTGGAAGAACTGCAATTCGGCGATGTGCCCCTGCTCGGCGTCGCAAAAGGACCAGCACGACGGGCTGGCGAAGAGAAGCTGGTCCTTCCGCGCGGCAGGGGGCGTATCGAACTGCCGGCGGATTCGCCCGCCTTGCACCTGATCCAGCAGATACGCGACGAGGCGCACCGCTTTGCGATTACCGGCCACCGCCAGCGCCGGGCGCAAAGCCGCCGGACTTCGAGTCTGGCAGCCATTCCCGGCCTCGGGCCGCAGCGCCGCAGCGCCTTGTTGCGCGAGTTCGGCGGGCTCCAGGGTATCGTTCAGGCCGGAGTCAGCGATCTGGCCCGGGTGCGGGGCATCAGCCGGACGCTCGCCCAGCGCATTTACGACCATCTGCATGGCGGAACGCCCTGAACGCGGCTTTATTTCCGCAAGCGGTTGGAACTGCCCCGTCAGCCGCGCTTAGAATGCCGCCTGGTTTTCGTATCCACCATCTGCGCCGCGATGTATCCGAAGCTCAACACCGCAACCTCCCTGACCTGGTTTCGAATCGCGGCCATTCCGCTGGTCGTGCTGGTGTTTTACAGCCCGGTTTCATGGGCCCGGCCGGCTGCAGCCATGGTATTTCTGCTCGCGGCCATCACCGACTGGCTGGATGGCTATATCGCGCGCCGGTTCCAGCAGACTTCGGCATTCGGCGCATTTCTCGATCCGGTGGCCGACAAGATGATGGTGACCACCGCGCTGGTCCTGCTGGTGCAGGCAGATTCTTCACGAAACCTAGTGGCGATCCTCGCGGCCATCATCATCGGCCGCGAAATAGCCATATCGGCACTGCGCGAGTGGATGGCGGAACTCGGCGCACGGCAGCGGGTGGCCGTGTCCGGTTATGGCAAGCTGAAGACGATCGCCCAGATGACCGGCCTGTGCTGCATGATTTTTTATCAGCCCTTGCTGGGCTTGCCCATCTATGAAATCGGGGTGGTTTGCCTGGTACTGGCAGCCGGCCTGACCATCTGGTCGATGATCGGCTATATCCGCGCTGCCTGGCCCTCAAAAGCACAACATGATGAGGTTTCTTGACTCTGGGTGGTTCGCCGATACCATATGCACTCCTTGCGGGCGGGACTAGCTCAGT
>JAHDYN010000207.1 GCA_023383735.1 Gammaproteobacteria bacterium
CTTTGGCTTTGCCTCGCGCAACTTCTACGTGTCCTTTCTGGCCGCCGATGAAGTCGACCGCAATCCGCAGAAGTTCTTCGGCGATATCCGGCCGGAGCCGGCAGAGCGCAGCACCACCATCGTGCTGGCTGATCATGTGCGGGCCGATACGCTGGAGCGCAGCCTCGGCGTTTCTCGCGAAACGCTGCGCAGCTATAACCCGGCGCTGCTGTCGCCAGTCGGGTCGGGAAGCCGGGCCGTGCCGCGCGGATTCAGCCTGCGCGTGCCGGAGGGGGTCGCCGATGCGCAGACGGTGGCAAGGCTCGCTGCTGCGGATCCGGAGGCTGAACGCGAGCGGGCGCGCAAGGCCGGGCTGAGCGCCGCCACCCACACGGTACGCAGCGGTGAAACCGTGTCCGGCATCGCACAGCGCTATGGCACTTCGCCGTCGCGGCTTGCCGAGCTCAATAATCTTTCCAGGAAAAACCTGATCCGCGTCGGCCAGGTGCTGAAGCTGCCGGGCGATGCGCGCGCCGGAGCGGGCCAGGGCGGCGGCGCCTCGACCTATGTGGTCAAGCGCGGCGATTCGCTGGGCAGCATAGCCAAACGCACCGGTGTGACCCAGCGCCAGCTGATGGTGCTCAATTCACTGGATAATCCGCATCGCATCTATCCCGGGCAGCGATTGCGGCTGACGGCCAAACCTGGAGGCGGCTGAGCATGAAGCGGCAGACCCTATCGGCAATGCTCTGCAGCCTGGTGCTGACCAGCGTGTTTCCGGCCGGGACCGCGGCTGCCTCCGCCCTGGAGGTCGCCGACCGGATCGTGGTGCACAAGTCCGAGCGCAAGCTGCTGTTGCTGCGGGGTGAGCGGGTGCTGCGCACCATGGATATCGCCCTCGGCCTGTCGCCGAAAGGCGCGAAGTACCGGGAAGGCGATTTCCGCACGCCGGAAGGCAATTACCGGCTGTCTGGCCGCAACGCCAACAGCGACTTCTACCTGGCGCTGAAGGTTTCCTATCCGAACCCGGTGGACGAGCAGCGGGCGGCGGCGCAGGGCGTATCGCCGGGTGGACTCATCATGATCCATGGCCTGCCGAACCGCCCCACCAAGCCCCTCGAGTACTACCAGAAGAACGACTGGACCAACGGCTGCATCGCCGTTTCGAATTCCGACATGGTGGATATCTGGCTGATGACGCCCGACGATACGCCCATCCAGATCCTGCCCTGAATGACGGCCCGGACCGTCATCGAAGTCATGCCGGAAGGCGCCCTCGAGGTGCTTTCGCAGCATGAGGTGGACCAGCTGCGCAGTACCGGCGAGGGTGGCTATCACGAGTTGCTGCGCCGCTGTGCGCTCGCCGTGCTGAATTCCGGCGCCGAAACCGACGACACGCGCGAAGTGCTGGAGCGCTACCGGCATTTCGAGATCAACATCGTGCAGCAGGACCGCGGCGTGAAGCTGGCGCTGACCGATGCACCGGAAACCGCCTTCGTGGATGGCCAGATGATCCGTGGCATCCGCGAGCTGCTGTTCGCCGTGTTGCGCGACGTGATCTATATCACCAACGAGTTCAGCACGTCCGGGCAGTTTGATCTGGCCAGCAACTACGGCATTACCAATGCGGTCTTCCACGTGCTGCGCAATGCCGGCGTGCTGCGTTCGGGTACCGAGCCGAACCTCGTGGTCTGCTGGGGCGGCCATTCCATCAATCGCGAGGAATACGAGTACACCAAGGAGACCGGCTACCAGCTGGGCCTGCGCAAGCTGAATGTCTGCACCGGTTGCGGTGCCGGTGCGATGAAGGGGCCGATGAAGGGCGCAACCATCGGGCACGCCAAGCAGCGCATCCGCAACGGCCGCTATATCGGGCTGACCGAGCCCGGCATCATCGCCGCCGAGTCACCGAATCCGATCGTCAACGAGCTGGTGATCATGCCGGACATGGAGAAGCGCCTCGAGGCCTTCATCCGCATCGCCCACTCGATCATCATTTTTCCGGGCGGGGTGGGTACGGCGGAAGAGATCCTGTTCCTGCTCGGCATCCTCCTGCACCCGGACAATGCCGATAACCCGCTGCCGATGGTTCTTACCGGCCCGGAGTCGAGCAAGCCCTATCTGGAACGGATCGATGCCTTCATCGGTGCGACGCTGGGTGCAGAAGCGCAGCGTCGCTACGAGATGATGGTCGGCGATCCGGCAGCAGTCGCCAGCTGGGTGCTGGGCAAGACCCGCGAGGTACGTGATTACCGCCACAGGCAGAGCGATGCCTACTACTTCAACTGGCGGCTGAACATCGATGCGGGCTTCCAGCAGCCATTTGTCGCCACGCACGAGACGATGGCGTCTCTGGAGCTGCAGCGTGACCTGCCGCCGGCCGTTCTGGCGGCGAACCTGCGCCGCGCGTTCTCCGGGATTGTCAGCGGCAATATCCGCGAAGACGGCATCCGTGCGATCGAGGAGCACGGGCCATTCGAGATTCGTGGTGATCGTGGCGTGCTCGCCGAACTCGATGGCCTGTTGCGCGCCTTCGTCGCACAACACCGCATGCGCCTTCCCGGGCGCGCATATGTGCCCTGTTACCGCGTGGTGATCTGAAGCCATTTTACGTTTGCTGCCGGTTTGCGGGACGCCGTCGACACCTGTGGCGTGTATCGATGCGGCAATATTTGGCCTGTGAACTGCTCCCTTCCGACCCGGACAGCATGCCCGCAGGATTCGCCCAACGCTGAATTTCCGGGAATCACTCATGACCGATCAGAAGAGTCAGTCGCTCAGTTCGCGCTATCCGGAACTGCATGACAACCAGTCCGCCGGCACGCAGACGCGCATGTCGCCATCGAAAGAGCTCCGCAGCCCCGGTGTCGTTGCCCAGAACGGCAAGGAAGTCACCAACTGGGAGGCCTATCGCCGATGGCTGAGCCGTGTGCAGTTGCCCGACAAGCGCCGCACGGCGATGGATCCGTCCCTCTACACCTGGAAGGGCTACCGGAACTGGGCGGACAAGGTTCGCCGCGACTGGTCGCCTGAAGAAAAGTAGCTGAACAGTGCCGGGGGTTTCCGGCCGACCACCAAAACCAGCACATGTCAGACAACGATAACGAGACAACCGTCTTCCGGAATGCCGATACCCTGCACCGCAGGGCCTGGATCGACCGCGCCCTGTCCGGTGTACGTGGGCGCCTGCATCTGGAGGACGAGGGTGAGCTGGCCCAGGCGGCGCAGCCGCCCATGACCGGCGGTCGGCTGCCGGTCCGCCCGCGTCTCTACGTGGTGCGCAGCCGCGCCAGCCGCTGAGCCACGGCCCTCCCGCAGCCCCTGCCTTGAAATTCCGGCAACCGCCCCCATGAAGGCGGTTCACCGGAGCGGCCGTGCGCCAGCTCCCTGACGAACATCCGGACGCAGGTGCTTCAATGACAGTCGAGACGCGTGAAACCCACGGTTTTCAGGCCGAGGTGCAGAAACTCCTGCATCTCATGGTGCATTCCCTCTACAGCAATCGCGAGATTTTCCTGCGCGAGCTGATCTCCAACGCTTCCGATGCTGCCGACCGGCTGCGCTTCGAGGCGATTTCCGCGCCGGAACTGCTGGAACCCGATCCGGAACTGAAGATCCGCATCGAGTTCGATACCGAGGCGCGCACCGTGTCCATACAGGACAACGGCATCGGCATGTCGCGCGAGGACGCCATCCGCCAGCTGGGCACCATCGCACGCTCCGGTACCGGTGACTTTCTGAGCAAGATGACCGGCGACCAGCGCCGCGATGCCAACCTGATCGGCCAGTTCGGCGTGGGCTTTTATTCCGCGTTCATCGTTGCCGACCGGGTCGAGGTGCTGACGCGGCGGGCCGGTGCGCCGGCCAGCGAGGGCGTACGCTGGGAGTCCGACGGCCAGGGCGAGTTCGTCATCGAGACCATCGACCGGCCCGAGCGCGGCACGCGCGTCACGCTGCACCTGCGCGAAGATGCCGCCGAGTTTGCCGACGAGTTCCGTCTCCGCATGCTGATCCGCAAGTACTCGGATCACATCGCCTTTCCGGTGCTGATGAAGGGCAAGGCCGGTGCAGACGGTGAAGCGAAGGAGGAGTCGGCGAATGACGCCCGGGCGCTCTGGACCCGCCCGCGCACCGAGGTCAGCGAAGAGGAGTATCTCCAGTTCTACAAGCACATCGGCCATGACTTCCAGGATCCGCTGACCTGGAGCCACAACAAGGTGGAGGGCAAGCACGAATACATCAGCCTGCTCTACATACCGGCACATGCGCCCTGGGACCTGTGGAACCGTGCGGGTTCACGGCACCTCAAGCTCTATGTGAAGCGTGTCTTCATCATGGACGATGCCGAGCAATTCCT
>JAHDYN010000208.1 GCA_023383735.1 Gammaproteobacteria bacterium
GCCCGGCCTCCAGGCGCAGCGTATCCCGCGCACCGAGGCCGCATCGGACCGCACCAGCAGCGGCCAGGGCACGCCACAAGGCGATCCCTGGCTCGACCGGCAGCACGATCTCGAAACCATCCTCGCCGGTATAACCGGTGCGGGCGACAAACACATGATCGTGGCGCACGCACTCGAACGGGCGCAGGGCAAGCGCCGCGCTGCGCATTTCCCCGGCCAGCAGGGGTGCAGCCAGATCGCGCGCCTTTGGCCCCTGCACGGCGATCATCAGGAAATCATCGCGGTGCCGGATCACGACATCGTCGCGGTCCGCCACCCGGGCCATCCATCCCAGGTCATGCACGCGCGTGGCGGCATTGATGATGACCCGGTACACGTTGTCGGCCAGGCGGTACACGATCAGATCGTCGACCACCCCGCCCGCGTCATTCAGCATGCAGCTGTAAAGTCCCTGGCCGACGTTTTTCAGCTTGCCCGGGTCATTGGCGAGCAGCCGCATCAGGAAACGCGTGCTGTCCGGACCGGTCAGGTCAACCACCGTCATGTGCGAGACATCGAAGATACCGCAGGACTGCCGGACGGCATGATGCTCGGCAAGCGCCGATGCGTACTGCAGAGGCATGTCCCACCCGCCGAATTCGACGATCCGGGCATCGTTGGCAACGTGGTCGGCATAGAGCGGAGTTTGATGCGCCATCAGTCCAGCCTTGATCAATGTGCCGCAGACACGGACTGCAGCAGGGGGCCCATGGAGAATGCCACGCGCTCCTCGACACCAACGCCGTCGGGTCGCGCTTCGATGATGCCAAGCCGGTCACGCAACCCGGACCGGTTGGCAATCTGGATATTGAGGCCCGGCCGGACGTTGAGCTCCAGCAGCATCGGCCCCTGGTCACGGTCAAGGACGATATCCACGCCAAGATAACCGAGCCCGGTCAGCTCATGGCAGCGTGCGGCGAAATCCAGCAGGTACTCCCAGCGCGGAATCTGGCGGCCCGCGATGACCGCGCCGGTATCCGGGTGCTCGGTGATCACTGCATTGCCGATGACCGCGCAGGTCGTCTCCCCGGTTGCCAGGTCCAGGCCCGCGCCCACCGCACCCTGGTGCAGATTGGCCTTGCCATGCGACTTGCGGGTCGGCAGTCGCAGCATGGCCATCACCGGGTAACCGCGAAACACGATGACGCGGATATCGGGGATGCCACGATAGGCGCATTCACTGAAGATCGGGTCGAACTTCACGCAGTACTCAAGCAGCGCAGCATCCCGGTGGCCGCCGAGGCTGTACTGGCCGCTGATGATGTTCGACAGATGGTGACCGATATCGTCGCCGTCCATGATGGTGCCGTCGACCAGCCGGTACGCCGAACCGTCCTTGACCCGGGCCGAAACCACCAGGATGCCGTCCCCTCCCGAGCCGTGCGCGGGCTTGACGACAAAATCACGGTGCCCGGCCACCAGCTTCGGCAGTTCACGCACATCGCGGTGGCTGGCGATCACACCATACAGCTCGGGCACCGGCAGCCCGGCTGCCGTTGCCAGGCGCTTGGTGGCCAGCTTGTCGTCGACCAGCGGGTACAGCCGGCGCGGATTGTGCCGCAGGATGTACCTGCAGTTGCGCGCATTGATGCCGAGCACGCCATTGGCCGACAGCTTTCTTGCGAGGCCCAGCATCAGGGTGCCGAATCCGCCAGCGTCTTGAAGCGCACCAGCTCCAGCAGCCGGTAACCGCTGTAACGCCCGAGCAGCAGGGTGATGGCCAGCAGCCAGAGCAGCAACTCCGGGAACACGAAGAACAGGTGCTTGAGGACCTCGATATCCATCACGCTGAAGCACAGCGCGGCAACCAGCAGGCTGCCCACGCCCTGCTGGATCGCCTCCGCGGGACCGCGCTCCTCCCAGACGATCGACATGCGTTCGATGGTCATGGTCAGGATGACCATCGGGAACAACCCCACCGACAAGCCCATGTCCAGCCCGAGCTGGTGCCCGACGATGCTGATCAGCGCCATCAGCAGCACCACGATGATCAGCACCGCAGCCAGGCGTGGCACCAGCAGCAGACGCAGATGCTCCATGAAGAAACGGAACAACAGGCCCAGCACCACCACCAGCGAGAACAGGATCACGCCGGCCACGACCTCGGTCTCACGGAATGCCAGCGCAACGAGGACCGGCATGAATGTGCCGAAGGTCTTGATGCCGACGATATTGCGCAGAACCACCACGAGCAGCGCACCGAGCGGAATCATCAGCAGGACCCCATACACCGCCTGGGTCTGGATCGGCAGCGAGAACATGGAGAAGTCGGCGATGCGGGACTGCCATGCCGCTGCCC
The DNA here is from genome assembly GCA_023383735.1 of Gammaproteobacteria bacterium. Lineage (GTDB taxonomy): Bacteria > Pseudomonadota > Gammaproteobacteria > Steroidobacterales > SHZI01. The sequence goes on from JAHDYN010000208.1 coordinate 2,339, forward strand.
TGCGCCCGGCCACGAGCACCGGATCGACCTCATTGCGCTGCACCGAGAACTGCACCTCGGTGTCTCCTCCCCCATCCCGTGTGTACAGGGGCTCGGAACCACGCCACCAGACCAGGAAGTTGTCCGGCAGCCCCTGGGCACCGGTCGCCGGATCGAAATAGATCCAGCGCTCACCGTCGTGCACTTCCAGCCATGGCACCAGTCGCGCCTGCCGCTCGCGATCGGCCAGATGGACGCCGCGCAGCAGCCTGGCCGGAATCTGTGCGGCTGCAAGCACGGTAATCGCGGTCAGCGCGCGTGAGGTGATCCCTGCCTGGGAGCCGAGCAGCATCAGCACATTCTGGTCCGTACCGGGATTGGCGAGCCGCTTAAGCAGCTCGACGGTAAACGAGGCCGGGTCTGCCGACTGGCTCTGAATCTGCCCGAGCAGCTGCTGCAAGGCCAGGCTGTCCGCCTCGCGCAGCCGGGGCGGCGTCGGAAACGGCGGTGTGCTGTCATTCTCGGCCTGCGACGGATCCTTGTAGATCGTCGCCCGGTAATAGAGCGTCTGTTCACCCTTGACCCGGCGTACTGCCCATTGCACCTGCCGACCGCCACTCACATAGCGGGTCGTGAAACCAAAACCGCGTGAAACGAAATTCTCGTCGAGGATGGCGAAGCCCGGCGTCAGGGCCGGCACATACAGCGTGACCTTTGCCGGCACCGGCGCCGGGCCGGCATCGAACTTGAGCGTGGCCTCGACCGTCCAGATGCGCGTCTCTTCCTCAGGGAGCAGGGGATAGCCCAGACCCTGCCACTTGTAGACGAACAGCGCGCCCCCGACCAGGAACAGGACCAGCGCGAGCACCCAGACTTTATAGTCCTTCATAAGGTTTCCGTCGCTTCATGCAGCTGCCACACCGATCATCGCCTCGATCGCATCCGGATCGACCGGCAGGTCACGGGTCAGGATCTCGCAACCGTCCCTGGTAACCAGCACATCATCCTCAATCCGCACACCGATATTCCACCAGTGCTTCGCAATACCGCGGCTGCCGGCGGGAATGTAGACGCCCGGCTCGACGGTCAGGGTCATCCCGGGCTCGAGGACCCGCCACTCCTCGACGATCCGGTAGTCGCCGACATCGTGTACGTCCATGCCCAGCCAGTGTCCGGTACGGTGCATGAAAAACCGCTGGCAGGCCCGCGCCTGCAGCAACTCGGCCAGGCTGCCCTCCAGCAGGCCAAGCCGCTTCAACCCCTCCGTCACCACACGCACAGCCGCCTCGTGCGGCCGGTTCCATGGATTGCCCGGCCGGACTTCCGCGATGGCCGCCGCGTGCGCATCGAGCACAACCTGGTAGATCGCGCGCTGCTCGGCGGTAAAGCGCCCGTTGACCGGCCAGGTGCGCGTCACATCCGATGCGTAGTAGTCGTATTCGCAGCCGGCATCGACCAGCAGCAGATCGCCATCCTCGAGCTTCCGGTTGTTCGCATGGTAATGGAGGATGCAGCTGTTGGGGCCGGAGCCGACGATGGGCAGATAGGAAGGCCGGCCACCCTGGCTGTGGAACTCATGCAGGTATTCGGCTTCGATCTGATACTCGTGCATTCCGGGCCGGCAGACGCCCATGGCCCGGCGATGCGCCTGCACCGCGATGCGCGCGGCACGGCGCATGGCCACCAGTTCTTCACGGCTCTTGTAGAGCCGCAGATCGTGCAGATAGTGATCGACGGCAATGAACTGGTCCGGCGCATGGTTCACCGCCATGCTGCCGTGCGATCCCAGCGCAGACAGCCAGCCGGTCAGGCGCTGGTCGAACTCCGGATGCGCGCCCATCGTGTAGTAGATACGCTCGCTGCCGGCGATGATCCTGGGCAGGATGTCGTCGATCTTGCCGATGGACAGGGCCTCATCGGCGCCAAACTGGCTCACCGCGTTGGCGGGGCCGGCGCGCGTGCCGTCCCAGGTCTCGCGCAGCGGATTCCGGTCACGACAGAACAGCAGGT
>JAHDYN010000209.1:0-932 GCA_023383735.1 Gammaproteobacteria bacterium
TGTCCACGCCGCCTGTCTACACGATGACCTACAACAACTTCGACGCCGACGGCAGCGGCTTCTCGGCCGCCGTGAAGATGCTCTCGCAGTTCGGCGACACCAAGGTGCTGTCCACGCCGCGCATCATGGCTCTGAACAACCAGACGGCCATGCTCAAGGTGGTGGACGAAAAGGTGTACTTCAGCCTGAGTCAGGACATCGTCGAGGCTTCCGACAACAACCCCGAGCGGACCACGGTCACCAGCGAGATCAAGACCGTGCCGGTCGGGTTCATCATGAGCGTGACGCCGCAGATCAGCGAGACCGGCAACGTCAGCATGAACGTGCGGCCAACCATCACGCGCATCATCGGCTACGTCACGGACCCGGCACCTCAGCTCAGCGAGTTCGGCCAGGACGTCAACAATCTGGTGCCGGAGATCCACGTCAGCGAAATCGAATCTCTGCTCGAGGTGGCCGACGGACAGACCGTGGTCATCGGCGGACTGATGCAGGACACCAGCCAGAAAAAGACCGACGGCGTGCCGTACCTGTCACGCCTGCCCGGCGTCGGCAACCTGTTCAGCTACCGCGATGATGAAGTCATCAAGAGCGAACTCGTGCTGTTCCTGCGTCCCACCGTCATTCGCGGTGCCGGGACCGGACAGGCCGCGTTGGCAACCACAGCCGTGCCGCTCGCCACCACGGCGAATCCGGGGGCCCGGCCATGAGCTCCCTGCTGGACATCCTGCAGAAGAAGAGCGCGCGTCCGGCAAGCGATGCGGCAGTGACCGCAGCTGAATCGGCCGCAAGCCATATGCAGACTGTCGAGCTGCACCTCGCCGTCGACAATCGCGGCGCGGAAGACCGGCAGATCGACAGCGATACCGTACAGACGGCCGCGCCTGAACTCGAGATCAGGATGCAGGACGAGGGGTCGGCCCCAGTCTCCG
>JAHDYN010000209.1:942-4321 GCA_023383735.1 Gammaproteobacteria bacterium
CACGACGGGCCGAGCCGGACACTGTGCGCATCGATCCGCTCGAGGATCCACTTGCCGATCCGGACAAGGCCGGCGCCGATGCAACGCAGTCACTGCTGCTCAATCAGCGCAGGTTGCGCGTCAGGCGCAACACCTCGCTGCTGGTCGGCGGTCTGGTCCTGATCCTGCTGACCGTGACCACGGCGATCTCCATCATCCTCCAGTACTCGGCTGACCGCGCCCGGGAGCAGTCGGTGGTCATCTCGCCCGAAGCGCTGGAATCCGCGCCGGCACAGCCGGTTGCCAGCGAACCGGCAGCGCAAGCGCCCGTGCGTCCGCTGCGGCAGGAAGTGACCAGTCCGCAGGCAGCAACGCCTCCGGCGGTAGCCGCTGCCAGGACGCCGGACTGGTATGAGGCCCCGGCCATCGAGCCACAGGAAAGCAGCACCGAGATCCGTATCTCGCGCGGCACCACCGAAAACCCGCTGTTCCCGAAACTCAGCGAAGCCTGGAATGCCTTCCAGGCCGCCGATTACCAGCGCGCCGAAGCCCTGTATCGCGAGGTCCAGGCAGCCGATGCCGCCAATGCCGATGCGCTGCTCGGACTGGCGGCAATCGCCCTGCGCAGTGGCCGCGAACAGGAAGCCCAATCGCTCTACGACGCGGTGCTCGAAGCTGATCCGGACAACGCAGCCGCCATCGCCGCCCTCTCGACCCTGCCGGCGGCAGGCACGGCAGGCAGCGACACCGGCAATGAGACCCGACTGAAAAACCTGCTGCGCGAGCAGCCCGGCTCGGCCTCGCTGCATTTCGCACTCGGCGTGCAGTACGTGGCCGCCGGACGCTGGCCCGAGGGCCAGCAGGCGTTCTTCGAAGCGGTGCGCAATGACCCGGCCAACGCCGACTATGCCTATAACCTGGCGGTCAGCCTCGACCATCTCGGCCAGACATCGGCAGCCGCTGCCTACTATGACCGCGCGCTGAGCCTGGCAGGCAGCGGCGTGCTGTTCGACACCGCAGCCGCACGGCAGCGCCTCGACAGCCTGCGCGCAGCAGCGCAATAGGCCCCGTCATGGCAGGCCCGATCAGCAAACCCGCTTCCGCAACGCCAGATGCAGCGCCGACGCCCGGTGAACGCCGCGGCCCGCGCAAGCAGCTGGGCGAATTCCTGGTCGAGAAAGGGCTGATCACCCGTGACCAGCTGCGCGTTGCGCTCACCGAACAGAAACAGTCGAATGAACGCATCGGCAAGGTCATCGCCCGGCTCGGACTGGTCTCCGAATCCGTGGTGCGCGACATGCTGGCGGAAATGCTGCGCGTGGAAAGCATCGACCTGTCGCGGGTCGTGCCAGACGCCGCTGCAGTGGCCTTGCTGCCCGAGGAGGTCGCGCGACGCTTCCGCGTGCTGCCGGTAGCCTTCGATCCGGCTACCCGCATTCTGACCATGGCGATGGCCGACACCTTCGACGTGGTTGCACGCGACCAGGTCTCGGCGCTGCTCGGCGGACACATCGAGATCCGCACCCTGCTTGCCAGCGAGGCCGAGATCCAGGGTGCGATCGAGAACTTCTACGACAAGGAGCTCTCGCTGGCTGCGATCCTCCAGGAAATTGATTCGCCCACGCCGGCACGCACCGCGGCGACACGCGGCGCCGACAGTCTCACGCAGCCGATGGTGCGCCTGATCGACGCGCTGCTCGGCGACGCGGTCCGGCGGCGCGCCTCCGACGTGCATATCGAACCCGAGGACGGCTTTGTGCGCGTGCGCTACCGCGTCGACGGCGTGCTGCATCAGGTGTCGACCGTACACCGGAAGTTCCTCGCCGCGATCGTGGTGCGCATCAAGGTCATGGCCGGCATGGACATCACCGAAACGCGCGCGCCGCAGGATGGCCATATTTCCCTGACCATCGGCGGGCGCCCCGTGGACTTTCGCGTCGCGACCCAGCCGACCATCCACGGCGAGAACATCGTGCTGCGCATCCTCGACCGGCGCGCCGGCATCGTGCCGCTGGAGGAACTCGGGCTCCCCGACGACCAGCTCACGCTGCTGAAGATGCTGCTGGCACGACCGGAAGGCGTGATCCTGATCACCGGGCCAACCGGCAGCGGCAAGACCACCACGCTGTACTCGATCCTCAACTATTGCAACGACGAGTCCGTCAACATCATGACGCTCGAAGACCCGGTGGAGTATCCGTTTCCGATGATCCGCCAGACCTCGCTGGCGGAGGCCGTCAAGATGGACTTCGCCAGCGGCATCCGCTCCCTGATGCGCCAGGATCCGGACATCATCCTGGTCGGCGAAATCCGCGACGAAGCCACGGCGGAAATGGCTTTCCGTGCCGCGATGACCGGCCACCAGGTCTATTCCACCCTGCACACCAACTCGGCGCTTGGTGCGATACCCAGGCTGCTGGACATCGGCCTCAAGCCCGGCGTGCTGGCCGGCAACATCATCGGCATCGTCGCGCAGCGGCTGGTCCGGCGGCTGTGTCCACGCTGCAAGGAAGGTTATGCAGCCAGCGACATCGAGCGCCGCCTGATGGGCATCGACGCCAGCGCCGAAGTGACCCTCTACCGCAGCAAGGGCTGCGGCGACTGCAACGAGGTCGGCTACCGCGGCCGCATGTCGATCATGGAGATCGTGCGTTTCGACCGTGAGCTCGATGAGGCGCTGGCGCAAGGCAGGCCACTCGGCGAGATGCGTTCCATCGCCACCGCCGCCGGATTCAAGCCGCTGGCCGACGACGGCATCCGTCGTGTCCTCGGCGGCGATACCAGCCTGGATGAAATCGCGCGCGTCATCGACCTGACCGAGCGGGCACTCGGAGCGACACAGTGACTGCTTTCAACTATCGGGCAGTCGACGCGGGCGGCCACGTGGTGAGCGGCGAGCTGGCTGCCAACAGCGAGGCCGAGCTCGATACACGGCTGCTGCAGATCGGCCTGCAGCTCGTGACCTGCAACGCGCTCAACAAGCGGCAGATCAGCGCAGCCGGCAGGAAAGTCGACCGTCGCGAACTCATCAATTTCTGCTTCCACCTCGAACAGGCCCACCGCGCCGGCCTGCCGATACTCGAGGCGCTGCGTGACCTGCGCGACAGCACGGCCAACCCGTCGTTCCGCAACGTGCTGGCCGCGATTTCCCTCGCGGTTGAAGGCGGCAAGAGCCTTTCCGAAGCGCTGGCCGATTTCCCCGCGACCTTCGACCGGGTTTTCGTCGCGCTGGTGCGCGCCGGCGAGCACTCCGGCGAGTTGTCGCAGGTGCTTGCGCGGATGACCGAAACGCTCAAGTGGCAGGACGAGCTGGTCTCGCAAACCAAGAAGCTGATGCTCTACCCGGCCTTTGTCGGCACCGTGGTGTTTGCCGTGGTGTTCTTCCTGATGCTCTATGTCG
>JAHDYN010000210.1 GCA_023383735.1 Gammaproteobacteria bacterium
ACAGCGACAGCGGGTGATCGACGTTCTGGTGCACCGAGAACGGCATGTTGGTGTTCGCGCCATACACGGAACTCGTCGAGGCATAGACGAGGTGCTCAACGGCATTGTGCCGGCAACCTTCCAGCACGTTGAGCGTGCCGACCACGTTGCTGTCCACATAGGCATGCGGGTTCTGTATCGAGTAGCGCACACCGGCCTGCGCACCCAGATGCACCACGCGATCGAAGCGCGATGCTGCAAACAATTTGGCCATGCCCTCACGGTCCGCGAGGTCGAGGAATTCAAACCGGAAGTTGGGCTCCTTCTGCAGGATCGCCAGCCGGGCCTTCTTGAGATTCACATCGTAGTAGTCGTTGAGGTTGTCGAGACCGACCACTTCGTCGCCACGCGCCAGCAGCCGCCGTGCGGTTGTCGAACCGATGAATCCCGCCGCGCCTGTAACCAGAACCTTCATTGTCTATGGCTTCCGTGGTGTGTGTCTGTCAGAGACGTGCATCGACCTGGTCGGGCGGCAGCAGGCTCTTGATGTCGTAAAGCACGTGCCCGGCGCGGCCCCAGGCGTGGATATCAGCCGGGGCCATCTCGCGGAACTGATCGTGCGCGACAGCCACGACGATGCCATCGTACTGCGCCTGCGCCGGTGCCTGCTTGAGGATATCGAGCCCGTACTCATGCTTGACCACCGCGGCATCGGCCCAGGGGTCGTAGATGTCCACCGTCGCTCCATAGGCCTTTAGTTCGTGCACCACGTCCACGACGCGCGTATTGCGCACATCCGGGCAGTTTTCCTTGAAAGTGATGCCCAGCACGAGGATGCGCGACTTGGGCAGGGTGGCACCGGCCTTGACCATCAACCGGATCACCTGCGATGCGACGTAGAGGCCCATGTTGTCGTTGATGCGGCGTCCGGCAAGGATCATCTCGGGGTGGTAACCCATCTCCTGCGACTTGTGCGTGAGGTAGTAGGGATCGACGCCGATGCAGTGGCCGCCGACCAGGCCCGGGCGGAACGGCAGGAAGTTCCACTTGGTACCCGCCGCCTGCAGGACCTCAAGCGTATCGAGGCCCATGCGGTTGAAGATCAGCGCCAGTTCGTTGATCAGGGCGATATTGACGTCGCGCTGCGTGTTCTCGATCACCTTGGCCGCTTCTGCCACCCGTATGCTCGAGGCGGGATAGGTGCCGGCCGTGATGATCGTGGCGTACAGCTCGTTGACGAAGGCTGCAGCAGCCGGCGTGGATCCAGCGGTGATCTTGCGGATGGTCGGCAGGCGGTGTTCCTTGTCGCCGGGATTGATGCGCTCGGGGCTGTAGCCGACGAAAAAATCCTTGTTGAGCTTCAGACCGGACAGCTGCTCGAGTATCGGCGCGCAGTCCTCCTCGGTACAGCCTGGATAGACGGTGGACTCATAGACCACAACGGCGCCCTTGCCGAGCACCTGCCCTACCGTGCGGCTGGCCGCACGCAGGGCGCTGATGTCGGGACGCTTGGCCGCATCGATCGGTGTGGGAACCGTGACGATGTAAACGTCGCGACCGCGCAGGGCCTCCAGATCGGTGCTGAAGCGCAGATGCTTCGCCTCGGCGAGCTCGGCGGCATCGGTCTCCAGCGTACGGTCGTTGCCGGCCTTGAGTTCGGCGATCCGTTCAGCATCGATATCGAAACCCAGCGTATCGAGGTGCTTGCCGAACTCCACCGCCAAGGGCAAACCGACATAGCCCAGACCCACGATGGCCACCCTGGCATCGGCTGTTTTCCTGAAACTCGTCATACGCGTTATTCAACCTCGACACTGGGACACAGGCCCGGCCATTGTCCGGCAAAAGGCCCTGCCGGCCCCACGGGACGGATCACACTACCGCAGAAAACTCTCGGGCAGCGGCAATCCGGCAGGAAACGATACGGGCCGACCGTTGGCCCGACAAGTGACATCACGGACAGGAACGCCAGAGCGTCTTCCCCTTGCTGGCCTTGTCGATCAGCTGCAACTGCTGCTCATGCTCGAGCAGCTCGTCGTCTGTGGCATGGATCACGCGCAGCTCCAGGCCGGCACGGTCGATCTGGCGGGATTCCTGCGCCTGCCCCCCGGCCTCGGGGCTGTTCCGGTCCAGGGAGAGGGTTGCCTGGCCCCCGGTCATGGCCAGATAGACATCGGCCAGCAGGTGCGCATCCAGCAGTGCACCGTGATACTCCCGACCGGAATTATCGATGCTGTAGCGCTTGCAGAGCGCATCGAGGCTGTTGCGCTGGCCCGGGTGCAGGCGACGCGCCAGAGCCAGTGTGTCGACGACCGTGCAGACCTCCGTCACCGTTGCAGGCTGGCGGCCCGTCCGGCGCAGTTCGGCGTTGAGAAAGCCCACATCGAATTCGGCGTTGTGGATGATCAGCTCGGCACCGGAAATGAAGCCGAGGAAGTCCTCGACGATCTCGCCGAAGCGTGGCTTGTCGCGCAGCATGTCGATGGAAATGCCGTGCACTTCCTGGGCACCCGGGTCGATGTCCCGGTCGGGTTGCAGGTAGTGGTGCAGGGTACGCGAGGTCCGCCGCCGGTTGACGAGTTCCACGCAGCCGACCTCAATCACCCGATGCCCAAGCCTCAGCTCAAGTCCGGTGGTCTCGGTATCCAGTACAACCTGGCGCATCGTGCCTCCGCTCAATCCGCACTCATGATTGCGCGGCCCGCGAGTGTCGCTTCCAGACCCTGATTGGCGAGCGCATCGGCCCGCTCGTTTTCGGGATGGCCAGCATGACCCTTGACCCAATGCCATTCGATGCGATGTACCGCCGAGATCGCATCCAGCCGTCGCCAAAGATCCTCGTTCTTCACCGGTTTGCGGGCGGCGGTACGCCAACCCGAACGCTTCCAGCCCTCCAGCCATTCGCTGATCCCGCGCCGGACATACTCGGAGTCGGTATACAGGGCCACGTCACAAGGCCGGTTGAGGGCGCTCAGCGCCTCGATCGCCGCAGTCAGCTCCATGCGGTTGTTGGTGGTATGCAGTTCGCCGCCGCAGAGTTCCCGCTCCTTGTCCCTGACGCGCAATAGCACGCCCCAGCCACCCGGACCCGGATTGCCGCGGCATGCGCCGTCGGTATAGATCTCGACCCGGCTCATGCCGCATCCCGTGTGGTCGGATTGACGAGACCGCCCACCAGTTGCGCCCGGCGATGGCGAAGAGCGGGACGAACCCGCGTCATGGTAAACATCTCCCGGCGCGCCACGAGCAGATAACAACTGGCCAGCGGGTGCCAGCCGCGACGCCGGCTGTGACGATCCCTGACCGGCTCGGGTGCCACCTGGCTGCGATAGACCGGCGCAACGAAATGAAAGAAGCACGACGGATCGACGCGGAAATCGAGCAGGCGCAGCCAGTCATGCAGGCGCGATTCCGAAATCATGCGGCGTCCGCCAGCCGGAAAACTGCGGCGCGTGAGAAAGTGACGCATGCCCCACCAACCCCACGGGTTGAAGCCGAGCACCACCAGGTGTCCGTCCGGTCGCAGAATCCGGTCGACCTCGCGCAGGACATCATGCGGATCCTCGGCAATCTCCAGGGTATGCGGCAGGAAAACCGCGTCGATCGAATCAGGCGCTATGGCCAGGCACTCGAGGCGGCTGATGAGGTCTACCCCCGGAGCGGGCCGGGCCGCCACCACGGCATAGCGACGCGTCCGGGCAAACTGCCGGAACAGGTCCCCCTCGCCCCACGAACCGACCTGCAGGAAATGGTCGCCGAAAATGCTCTCGAATGCGCCAGCCGCCTGATATGCCTCCTCCCTGAGCAGGGCGGTGCCGGAACCGGACTGGAGCCAATCGGAGCGCATATTCGTATATTAGCCCACAGTGATGCACCGGTTTAGCCCTTGGCACCTTACAATGGGCACCTGATCAGCCAGTTACATCGAGGCAGACTGATGGGTTTTCTCACAGGTAAACGCGCACTGATCGCCGGCATCGCCAGCGACCGCTCCATAGCGTGGGGCATTGCGCAGGCGATGGCCCGGGAAGGTGCCGAACTCGCCCTCAGCTACCAGTCAGAGCGCCTCGCGGATCGCGTGCGCGAAATGGCCGCGGAGATCGATACCAGCATCTGCCTGCCGCTTGATGTATCAAGCGACGACGAAATCATCCGCATGTACGAGTCGCTGGCGCGCCACTGGAGCGACCTCGACATCATCGTGCACTCCGTTGCCTATGCCCCCCGCGACCAGCTGGTCGGGCGCTACCTCGACACGGTCACGCGTGAAGGCTCGCAGATCGCGCACGACATCAGCAGCTACAGCTTCGCCGCAC
>JAHDYN010000211.1 GCA_023383735.1 Gammaproteobacteria bacterium
GCTCGGCACGGCGTGACCGGCCCGCGCGGGATCTAGCGCCCGGCTGAAGCGCGCTCGCGCAGATACTCGGTATCCTCAAACATGAATTCCTTCCAGTTCTTCGTGTCGAGGATTTCCGGCACGAAGCGCCGCACGCCGGCCATCACGTCTGCAGGCAGGGCATCGAGACCGGAGATTTTCGTGCCAAAGCCGCGCACGACCGTGCCGCCCGGACGATCTCCCATGCCCATCCACGGCTGCCAGCGGTTCTTGTTCTGCAGTTGCGCATGAACCGGTGCCGAGTTGACCCGCGGATTGGCGACGTCTGCCAGCAATGCCGAGAAGGTCATGAAGGAATTCACGTAGTTGGTCTCTCCGGGCCGCACCATGTCCGGCATGCTCTCGATGGACTGCGTCGCCAGGAAGACCCGGTCGCCGATCAGTTCGAGTGGCAGCGGTTTCGGGTGATAGCCCATCACCGTGATGCCCTCCGGGCTGTAAACGCGCGGCACCGGACCAAGCCGGAAGTGGTGGATGTTGCGGCGCTCGCCGGTCAGCGGATTGTCGAAATACTCGAGCGGCTCGTGGCTGTCGATCTTCGTGTAGAAACCCACCTCGTATTTCCGCATTTCGTATCGGTCGTTGCCCTTCGCCTCCCAGTAGTCGACCAGGATGTTGTTCATCGTGAACAGCGGCACGAAGTTGCCCGTGCCCAGATCGCCATAAAGATTCAGCCGAAAGAAGGTGTGCACGATCTCCGTGCCCAGGCTGCCGACCATCTTGACGTGAGTGCGCAAGGCCGTGAGCGGATCGGCCAGGTTGAAGCCCTTCGCCACAATGTCCGCCGGGCTCCGGGCCATTGCCGGAGCCAGGGCCAGCGTGCCGAGGCCAGCGACGCCGCCGAGAGCGGCTCGTCGGGTCATCGAGTACATGTGTTTCTCCTCTATCGGCGAACAAGACGGGATACCGGCCGCAGTTTAGCCATCGCGGGGCTTCCAGGGCGGCGGCGACCAGGCTTTTCCCGGTGAGCGACACTGGTCAAGTCCGGCCGTGCATCGCTTGATGCAAGGGCCTTGCGCTGATTTCACCAGGCCTTATGAAAATAGACATAGTCCGGGGTGAGTCTCGACTTTGACCGCCTGCGAGGCAAGCTCATAATCGGCCCAAGAACAAGATCCCCGAACGGCTACAGCGGACTGGTCACTGGTTCGTTTCCGGCAGAGGAATCGTCATGTACACGTCATTCTTTGCGCGGCGCCTGGCATTGTTGGTCTCCAGCTTGCTTGCCGGCAGCCTCCTGCACGCCGAAGACCGTAACGTCAGTTTCAGTTTTGACCCCCCGATCGTGGTGGGGCTACCACAGACCGGTGAGTGGACCGCTGCCGACAAGTGGAGCCCGACCATTTGTCTCCAGTACGACGACGAGGGGCATTGCCTCACAAAAGGATACCCGGGCCAGCAGCCGGCAGATGCCACCGAGACCGTATTCTACAAGGTGTCGCTGAACGGAACCGCCCCATTCTCGACGACGACCATGTCAGTGAACATCGCGGCCAGCGTCGCCGAGGTGAAGGTCGCCAGCAACACCGTGCTCGATGTCGGCGGACAACTTGGTTTCAATTGGTGGAGTATTCCCATCGTCACCCCGTATCCGGTCTGGAAGCGGGCCAGCTTGGACAACAGTGGCCAGGTCGATGTGAGCGGCATGATTTACAGCAACGGGAAGATGGAGATCACGGGCTCCGGAACCGTCAGTCTGCTGGGTGGCATGATCAGGGCCGACGACCTGATCAATACCTCGCGCATCGAAGGGGCGGGCAGCATCACGCGCGCCGGTTCCCTCGAAACACTCGAGTTTGTGAACACCGGCCTCATCGACGCGAACTTTAGCGGCATCCCGCTGATCCTCGATGCATTGCCTGCAGTCAAGACCCTTTACAACAGTGGATTCCTGCGGGCGAGCGATGGCGGGCGACTGCGCATACAGGGCGGGAATTCCACTGTACCGTCCGGCGTGATCCAGAATTCCGGCGGCACGATCCAGGCGCTCGACGGCTCGCTCGTCGAGCTCTACTCGCTGGATATCCGCAACGGCATTTTCACCACCTCGGGCTCAGGCAGCATCGAGGTAACAGGGCGTAACGTGACCGTGAAGACGGTCACCAACAACGGGCTGCTCAAGGTCAACGATGGCCAGCAACTGACGCTGGCGGGATCGATCACCAACAACGGGACGCTGCGCCTTGATGCCACGAATGCCAATACCGAGTTGTTCATCACCGGCCCCGCGTCGGATGACTATGGAATAGACGGGGACGGAACGCTGGAGCTGACCCACGCCACCCGCAGCGCCATCAGGAGTGTCGGTGCCGGCCTCATCAATGGACCGGAGCACCGGATCCGTGGCACCGGGCTTTTGCAGGGCATCAAGCGCATCACTAATTGGGGGCTGGTCGATGCGGACGTGGCGGCCAGCCCGCTGAAGATCACTTCTACCGCAAGCGGCAGCATCGGCAACACGGGGGTCATGCGCGCCCGTAATGGCGCGACGCTGGATATCAACGGCGCCAACGACTCCAGTCCACTGAGCTTCAACAACGCCGGTGGCCTGCTTGAGGCACAGGACGGCTCGCTGGTGCAGCTGAGTTACACGACGCTGACCGGCGGCACGCTGAGCACTTCGGGCAGTGGCGTGATCCGGCTGCCCACCAGCGTGACGGCGATCGGCAGCCTGGAGAACCTCGGCAAACTCGATATACGCGGCAGCACAACGCTCCTCGGCGGGACGCTGACCAACAACGGCACCATGCTGCTCGGATCCGGCAGCAGCAGCGCGAGCCTGAACATCAGCCCGGGCGTCGTGCTGGCTGGCAGCGGGACGCTGACGCTCTCCAACAGTTCGTCGAACGAAATTTCCTCGGCGGCAATTGGCACCGGTACGTTAACCAATGACTCTGGCCATACCATCCGGGGTGCCGGCAAGATCGGCAACTACGGCCTGGCGCTGACCAACCGTGGGCTCATCCTGGCCGACCAGAGCAACGCCCTTGTTCTCGGCGAGGGCAGCTACGCGGCGACCAGTGTGACGAACCAGGGCACGCTGAAGGCCGGCTCGGGCGGTACCTTGCGGGTCAACCAGAACCTGACCAACTTCAACAGCGCCACAAACACGCTGACCGGCGGCCGCTACGAAGCGCTGGGCACCCTGAGACTGCCGGTAGCTGGCGGGATCGTGCACAACGCGGCCGATATCGTGCTCGACGGCACCGGTTCGCGACTCTACGCGGGGAACACGGGTACCACGGATGCCCTGGCCGGATTCACGACCAACCTGGGTACGGGGCGTTTCGAGCTGCGCGGGGGGCGCAACTTCGCGCTCGGCACCTTCAGCAACGCCGGGAGCATGAACGTGGGCGCCGGCAGCACGCTTACAGCGGCGACCTACACGCAGACGGCTGGCGTGACCGACATGAACGGTTCATTGCTGGTGGCTGGTGCGATTGCGCTGGATGGCGGCGTGTTCACCGGCAGCGGCACGGTGACCGGCAACATCATCAACAACGGCAATGTCTCGCCGGGCAACTCTCCCGGTGCGCTGAACGTCAACGGCGACTACCTGCAATCCTCCGGCGTGCTCAACATCGAACTCGGCAGCCTCGCCCATGATCAACTCGTGATCAGCGGTACTGCCACACTCGGTGGCACGCTCATGGTCAGCCTGTGGGCGGAACCCGGGGCTCCACTGTTCATGCCGTCACCCGGGCAGCAGTTCGACATCTTGAAGGCGCTGGTGATCGGTGGCGCGTTCAGCACCATCGACCTGCCGACGACACCCGGTGTGCTTTGGGAGTTGCAGCATCTCGTGGATCCCAGCGGATCGAGCGATATTCTGCGACTTACCGCCATGGCTTCTCCGGTGCCAGCCCCACCCGCGATTGGCCTGCTTGGCACGGCAATCGCGGTAGCAGCAGCACGGGGCCGTAGCCGCGCTGCGAGAAAGTCCTGGCAAACTGAGGCCTTGAGAAGTGCCACCTGGAGATTGTCTGGTCAGGAGAAGAAATGACCCCGATCGGGAAAGGGCCGGTTCTGTTATTGGCCGGATAATTGCTTCAACTTTTTCGCTGCCGGGGGCCAGCCACCCCCAAGTACCCCCAGATTCAACCGGATCCTATCGGACGAGGTTGGGGCTTGAGATGCGAAAAAACCCGCTTTCCAGCGGGTTTCTTGTTCGGCGTCGAATGTCGTCGGATCGTGAAGTGGTGGAGGCGGCGGGAATCGAACCCGCGTCCGCAAGTCCGCTGCTCAAGGATCT
>JAHDYN010000212.1 GCA_023383735.1 Gammaproteobacteria bacterium
CTCCGAGGACACGCCGACCGCGCCGATCAACCCCTACGGCAGCTCCAAGCTCATGAGCGAGTGGATGCTCCGGGATGTCGACCTGGCCCACACCATGCGCCATGTCTCACTGCGCTATTTCAATGTTGCCGGCGCCGACCCGGGCGGCAGGATCGGCCAGTCCACACGCAAGGCCACGCTGCTCACCAAGGTGGCCTGCGAGGCGGCCGTCGGCAAGCGGCCCCATGTTTCCATCTACGGAACCGACTACCCCACGCCGGATGGAACCGGCATCCGCGACTACATCCACGTGGAAGACCTGGCAACGGCCCACCTCGATGCGCTGCGCTACCTGCGCGACGGCGGAAAGTCAGAGACACTGAACTGCGGATACGGGCACGGTTACAGCGTGCGCGAAGTGCTCGCCGCAGTCGAACGCAACAGCGGCATCACGCTTGTAAAAAAGGAAGAGCCGCGTCGCGCCGGCGACCCGCCGACGCTGGTGGCAGCGGCGGACCGTATCCGGTCTGTACTGGGGTGGACGCCGCGCTTCGACGACCTGGACGTCATCGTCAGCACTGCCCTGCGCTGGGAGCAGCGGCTGCTCAAGCAGCCGGCGGAGTGATCCTGGCGGTTTGCTCAGTGATCCCTGTCGTAATGGATCGCATACTTGTCGAGCAGATCATAGAGGGTCGGCCGGGTAATCCCGAGCAGCTGCGCGGCCTTGGATATATTGCCGGCTGCATAGGCCAGCGCGCTGTTGATCGCGCGGCTTTCCGCATCCTTGCGCACCTCGCGCAGATTCAGGCTCGGCGTCTGTTCACCGTCCGCTGCGAGGCCCAGATCGGCTGCAGTGATATAGCGCCCTTCGGCCATGATCACCGCGCCCTTGATCTTGTTTTCCATCTCGCGGACGTTGCCGGGCCATGAGTAGTTCTCCACCGCGTTCTGCCCGTCGGGACTGAAGCCGCGGAACTGCCGGTGGTATTGCACGGCAAAGCGCTCCAGCAAGGTCCGCGCCAGCAGCAGCCGGCACCCGCCATCACGCTCGCGCAACGGCGGAATGCGGATGGTGATCTCGCTGATCCGGTAGTAAAGATCTTCACGGAAGCGGTTCTCGCGGATGGCGACCTCCAGATTCTGGTTGGTCGCACAGACCACGCGCACGTCCACCGGGATTTCCTCCCTGCCACCAACCCGCTCAACCACCCGCTCCTGGAGAAAGCGCAGCAGTTTCGCCTGCAATGACAGGGGCATATCGCCGATCTCGTCGAGAAACAGGGTCCCGCCATCAGCATGCTCGATCTTGCCTGGCGTCTGGCGCACGGCGCCGGTAAATGCGCCCCGCTCATAGCCGAACAGCTCGCTCTCGAGCAGGTTCTCCGGAATGGCGGCACAGTTGATGGCAACAAAACCCTTGTCGACCCGCGGACTCAGCGAATGCAGGGCCCGGGCCAGCACCTCCTTGCCGGTACCGCTTTCACCCAGCAACAGCGTCGTGGCATTGGTCGGTGCAACTTTCTCGACGATGCGGCAGACCTGCAGCATCGGCTCGCTGGCTGCGACGATGCCATCGAGCGGTGACATGCCCTGCTTCTGCAGCAGCTTCTGGTTCTGCCGTTCCAGCTCATGGATGTGATAGGCGCGATCAACGATCAGCTGCAGGGTGTCGGTGTCGACGGGCTTCTGGTAGAAATCGTAGGCACCGATGGCCACCGAACGCACGGCGTTCTGCTGGTCGCCATGACCGGTCACGACGATCACCTTGGTCGCCGGCACCAGCGCCAGAATCTCCTCAAGTGTGGCGATTCCCTCGCTGACCCCTTCTGCATCCGGCGGCAGCCCCAGGTCCTGCAGCACGACCGGCGGCTCATGACGACGCAACTGGGCCAGCGCACCAGCCCGGTCCTCGGCAACCAGCACCTCATAATCGGTGAAGCACCACTTGAGCTGGCTCTGCAGGCCAGGGTCGTCCTCGACCACAAGAAGCTTCCTGCGCTGCTCTGTCAACGATCTCTCCACTGAGTAAGGACGGCCTGCGGCATACCATGCCGGCAAGGACCGGATGCCTTGCATGTCCGATCCATCATAGCCTACCGGGCCAACCCGTCATGCCGCCGGCGTCACGGTGCCGGACTCATGCAAAGGCAGCCAGACCGTGAACCGGGTACCGCCGTCCGGCTCGGAATCAACCCGCAGCGAGCCACCCGCATCCATGACCAGTGTTCGCGCCTGGTAGACGCCGATACCCATGCCCTTGCTGCCCTTGGTGGTATCGAAGGGACGGAACAGGCGGGTGCGGATGAACTCGGGGTCCATGCCACAACCGTCATCTTCGATCGTTATCTCCACGCCGGTTCCGGCGGCGGCCACCGCAACACTGACCGTTCCATCGCGTGCAGTTGCCTCCTGCGCATTGCGTATCAGATGCACGAGTACCGCCGTGAACCGCTCCCGGTCGATCCAGACCTGCAGGTCCAGACCCGCATCGGCAAACTGCGGAACCGGCTCCCTGCCCTGACAACGCTCCACGGCATCAGCCACCGCAGCGGCGGCCCGGACCCGTTGCCGCACGCCTGTAGCCTCACCGCTCTGCAA
The DNA here is from genome assembly GCA_023383735.1 of Gammaproteobacteria bacterium. Lineage (GTDB taxonomy): Bacteria > Pseudomonadota > Gammaproteobacteria > Steroidobacterales > SHZI01. Next base: position 2,578 of record JAHDYN010000212.1, read on the forward strand.
CTGCTGCAGAAGCTTGCTCATGCGCACCACCGAGTTGTCGATGGTCGCCATGGCATCCTCGATGAACGCGGGGTTGCCCTTGTGTTTGGCCGCATTGCGCAACATCAGCGACTGCTGGGCAATCAGGTTCTTGAGGTCGTGCATGACGAAGGCGGTCAGCCGGTTGAATGCCTCGAACTGACGGCCCTCCGCGAGCTTCTGGTCCGCCTCGTACTGCGCGAGAAACGCCGCAACCTGACGGCCAGCCGTGCGCAACAGATCGATCTCCTCGAAGCTCAGCCTGAAACTGGAACCGGGCTGATGAAGCATGATCAGGCCACTGAGCGTCGCGTTGCTGATCAGCGGGACGATCAGCAGCCCATCCGGAAATGCGTCCAGCCACAACGGCCGTTTGAGCCCCGAATAGAGTTCTGGCCGGCGGGACAGCTCGGCCGTATCGATGATCCACTGACGCTCGACCATGAACAGGACCAGCGGATCGTCGATCGCGATGCGTGATTCCGGCAGGCCCGGCACATTCCAGGCCGCAAGGGCGGTCAGTTGCCGGTTCTCGTCAACCCGCGTCCAGAGTATGCCGGCCGGACTGCCGACCATCTCCGCCAGGGCCTTGATCGCGCGTTCCGGCAACGGCAGCTCGCTGTTCTTCGAAACGAGCGTGTCGATCAGCCGCAGCCACTCCTCGCGATAGTCGTAGCGGAATGGCACGAAATGCTTGCTGACGAAGACTTTCAGGCGCGCGTTCAGGCGCTCTGAAAACAGCAATATGACCAGCGGCGTACCCATGCCGAGCACCATCAGAAGCGCCGACTGCCGGGCCATCAGCGGCTCCATCGAGCGGAATACCGGCAGCAGGAACAGGGTGACGAGGAGGATGGATCCGGTGGCCAGAAGGCGCGGCGCATAGCTGCGCGCCTCGGGGGAGACGAAGGTATCCAGGGCCCACTGCGGCCGCTGGCGGAGTGCGAACAACATCAGCAGAGCTGCCGCCGCCAGACACAAGGCCGCGAGGCCACTCAACCAGCGCGGAACGCCGGCACCGGCTGCAGCGACAATGCCGACGACCGCCTGGGAACCGGAAACCAGCGCCGCCGCAAAGGCCAGGGCGCGCGTCGCAGCCCGGTTTTCCACCGGCGCATCACTGACAAACTGTGCAGCAAGCGCCAGACACAAAAGGGCCACCGCCGCCACAGTGACGCTGCAGACCGTGTCCTGCCAGAGAGCCGGGCCACTCGAGGCGAACCAGACCACAACGCCCAGAGCACTGAGGACCATGATCCAGAACAGGCGCAGCAGCCACCGGACCAGCGCGGGCATGGAGCGCTCATAGGGCCCGCGCAACAAGCGGTGCAGGAGCTGATACCAGCTGTAGAGCAGGAGAATCTGTACGGCCCAGGCCAACAGCGCGAAGTGCGGAATGGCCCTGGCCTGACCCGAGCGCGCAAACAGCAGGCCCCAGACCACGCCGCCGAAGACCACAAAGAGGATCTGCCTGCGCAGCAACACCCCGCCACCGCTGAGCAGCACGTAGGCGCCGACCAGCGCATAGGACAGCGTCACCAGGCTGGCCCACAGGGTTGTATTGAATAGTGCGGCGGTCACCCCGGAATCATAATGCTTGCTGAGTCAGAAGGTTAGCGTGTAATCGATGAATCCCTCACAGCATTGGAAATGGCGTCCCCACGGGGATTCGAACCCCGGTTACC
>JAHDYN010000213.1 GCA_023383735.1 Gammaproteobacteria bacterium
ACCTTGATGGCTTTGAGCCCGTCTTCCCGCAGGGTACACACGCCGCGCACATGCAGCGTGCGCTTCTGCTCGTCCTGCAGGCTGCTGCCGGCACCACCCTCGACGCCGAACACCGTCGCGGCAGCCTCGAGCTTTTCGATGCAGCCGGGAGCAAAGCTGGCCGCAGGGCCAGGCCTGACCTGCTCGAATTGATCCGGCACTGCCACACCATCACAGTCTGCTGCCCTCACCCGGCCACAGGAAATGGGGTGGCCGTTGTGGCTGATCGAAAAGCCGTTGCCGAGCACGTCCCGCAACAGCCCGCAGGCCGGAGAGCTGGCGACCGCATCCAGCAGCAGCGCGTCGATGGCGACATCGTCGGCGTCGCTGTCGATGTTCAGCCAGAGTTCTACCGGCAGCGCGTCACCGGTCATCGTGCCCTTCAGCGCCGAGCCCACCATGCTGTAGCGGTTGTCCAGCACCAGTTCGATGTGGCCGAAGCCGATGGCGCGGGCTCTCAGCAGCGCGAGTACTTCCGACATGATGCTGGCTGCCAGCCCGGCGGCAAAAAACGACAGCGGAAACGGTGCCAGGTCAGTGCCGTTGAGATACGGCCCCTCATCGCAAACCAGGCGCCAGCTGGTCCCGGTGGGTCCATAAGTGACGATGGCCTCCTTCTGCATGCCGTCCAGGGAGCGCGCGATGGTGCGGACCGGAATAGCTGCGGCAGGTGCAGGAGCAACCGCAGCGAGTCCCAGGGCTGCGCCGTTGGCCACTTTGAATACCAGCGGGAACAAGGTACCGGAACTATTTTCCACTTGACCGAATGGTGCCGGGGAGAGGATTTGAACCTCCGACCCCCGCATTACGAATGCGGTGCTCTACCAACTGAGCTACCCCGGCGCCGGCGCGCAGTATAGGGAAACCCCCGGAGGCCAGCAATCGAACACGGCCCGCAGGGTTGCAGACCGCCCTTCTGTCTACTTGTCGGGGCGGACCCGGATGATCAGCTCGACGCTCTCGGCGCGCATGCCGGGCGGCAGGATCGGCAGCCTTTGCAGCTCGACCTGGCTGGAATCGATATCCATCAACTCGCCGGTATCCTCGTTGAGGAAGTGGTGATGCACGGCGGTGGTCGAGTCGTAGACGATGCGGGTGGGATCCAGCGAAATCGCTTTGAGGATGCCCTTGCTGGAAAGCAGGTTCAGCGTGTTGTAGACCGTGGCTTTCGACACCCGGCTGCCACTGCTGCGCAGCGCCTGGAGGATCTGGTCGGCCGACTTGTGACAGGGCTCGGCCAGCAGAAGCATGCTCACTTCAATGCGCTGGGCGGTTGGCGTCACGCCATGCTCGCGGAGGGTTGCTTCGATCCGGGTACGTATGCTCACTGTGGTTCCAGTCATTTCATCCTTGAATGGCGGAATTTTAGCCACCCGGCGGCCCCTGTGTAAACCAAACCGGCACTGCCTCGGACGAATCCCGTCACTCCGGGCGGATTGGCGCATGTTCCCGTCGCGCATGCTGCGCTAGCGTATCGACCCGGTGACTTATGCAAAACCAGGCCGGATTCAGCGCACTCGAACTCCTGCTCGTCAGTCTGCTGGCAACCCTGCTCGCAACATTCGGGGTCCCCGCCTTCCGCAATCTGCTGCTGGAGGCAAACATGGTTGCGCAAGTGAATCGCTACGTGCACGGCATGCACCTGGCACGTCAGGAAGCAGAAAAGCATGGCGCCGATGTCGCCCTGTGCCGGAGCACCGACGGACGACGCTGCAACCATGCACAGCCCTGGCAGGCGGGCTTCATCGTCTTCGTCAATCGTGATCGCGATGACCCGCCGCAGGTCGATGCGGGCGAGACCGTGCTGCAATCAACACCCGCATGGCCCGGCGGCCTCATCACGGCCAACCGCAACGCCTTCGTATTCCGCCCCTATGGCAAGCGCTCGGTCAACGGCACGCTCAATCTCTGCGACAGTCGTGGCGCGCACGCCGCAAGGAGCGTGATCGTCAGTTATACCGGTCGTCCGCGTGCCGCAGCGGCGGATGCATCGAGTAATCAGCTTAGATGTCCGTCGTAACAACCTGAATGAATATCACTTTCCCCGCCCATCCGGATTACGTCGCCAGTTATCGGCAGCGTTTCCCCTGCACCACCGATGGAGGCACGATAAGGGCTGAAGAAAAAATCTCGTATCGGGCTACGCGGTGTACAAGACAGAAGAAGGCTTCAGCCTCATCGAACTCATGGTCATCGTCAGTGTTCTGGCGCTTGCGCTGGGCCTTGGCATCCCGGCCTTCAACGACATGCTGAGCAACAGCCGCATGAGCACTGCGGTCAACGACCTGGTGGGCAGCCTGCATGCCGCGCGCGGCGAGGCGATCACGCGACGCGCCAGTGTCGTGCTTTGCCCGGCCAATACCGCAGGAAACGACTGCCAGACCGGCAGCGACCTCGAGGCGGGCTGGCTGGTTTTCGTCGACAGCGATGACGACGGCTCGCCCGATGCCGGAGAACCCGTCCTGCAGCAGCATGGCCCCATTGACGCCGGACCGGTCATCGACCTGGCTACATTCCCGGCAGATCAAGCCGGCCGGATCGTGTTTTCCGCTACCGGCACCTTGCGGGTCGGCGAGTCCACAACGGATATCCAGATCTGTGACCAGCGCGGCGATCGCGATACCGGGCGGGGCGTAGCCGCCGGGCGCTGGATACGCATCCAGCCCACCGGCCAGCCGGAGATACGGCGCCTGCGCGCCCACCTTCAGGACACCGACATCAATCCACTGGGAGGCTGCTGACAACCATGCCCGCCCGGAGCACAACAGCACCATCAGCGGTACGCGGCTTCACGCTGGTCGAAGTGCTTGTCGCGCTGGTGGTGATGTCGGTCGGCATGCTGGGAATCGCGGCGCTCTACCTCGAGGGGCTGCGCGCGGGTCGTACGGCAATCTACCGGACGACAGCCGTCAATCTCGCTGCCGACATGGCTGACCGCATTCGCGCCAACCAGCGGGCCGGCAACGCCTATGCGGGCAACGGTCCGGGCGCCGACCAATCCTGCGTCAACGGCGACGAAGACTGCACGCCGGCAGAACTCGCCAGCGACGACTGGTTCAGCTGGAGCAGCCAGATCGGCGCGCAGCTCCCGGAAGGGGCGAGTGCCGAGATACTGGCAAGCGCCGGACCGGCACCGGTCTACACCATCACGCTCCGGTGGCCGGAAATCGGCCAGACCGAAGCTGCCAGCTACAGCCTGAGTCTGCAGCCATGAGGCGTGCACGACGCCTGCTCCGGCAGCAACATGGCATGACCCTCATCGAGATGATGGTCGCCATGTCCATCGGTCTGTTTCTGACCGGCGGCGCACTCTATATATACAGCCAGAGCAAGAACACCTACCGGGCCAGTGACAGCCTCTCGCGCCTGCAGGAAAGCGCCCGCTTTGCGCTCGACACCATCGAACCCGACATCCGCCTGGCCCGCTACTGGGGACGCAATGCCGAACCCGCCATGATCAATGTACCGGCAGGCATCACGGTTCCCTGCAGCAGCAGCCCCGATGTCGCGGCCTGGGCACTGAACGTGGGCCTGCCCATAGAGGTCAGCGACGACGCTTACGACCTGCCCTGCTCCGCCTTCTCGAACAGCCCGCGGGCCGGCAGCGATGTGCTTACGCTGCGCCACGCCGAGCCCTGGTCCGGCGGCACACAACCCGCGCCCGAAGCCGGTCGCCTGCAGGTGCAGACCAGCCTGGCGCAGGGCCAGATCTTCAATGACGGCACGGCACCGGATCTGGGCGCCGACTCCACGCTGAATAACGTCGTGCTCAGCGCTTACTACGTCAACAACCGTTCCAGCTTCGATGCCAGCCAGCCATCGCTGCGACGACTGACCCTGCGTGCCAACGGCAGCCTCGGCGAGGACGAAGTGATCCCCGGCGTGGAGAATCTGCAGGTGCAGCTTGGCATTGATACCAACGGCGATGGCGGCGTGGATCGCTATGTGGACGGGGACGATCCGCTGGTCACCGACGATGCCGCCATCGTGGCCGTGCGCCTCTGGATGCTGGTCGGCACAGCGGCCGATGACCAGGGCTGGCGCGATACGAGGAGCTACCCCACACCTGACGCGGACCTCGGGGATCTCCTGGCCGGTACCGCCGACTATCCTGCCGATGCGCGACGCCTGCAGATCAGCAAGACCATCTATCTGAACAACCAGGGTTCATGACATGGGCAAACACCAACAGGGAATGCATGGCCAGAACGGTGCGGTACTGATCATCAGCCTGGTGCT
>JAHDYN010000214.1 GCA_023383735.1 Gammaproteobacteria bacterium
AGTGGAACATGGGCTGGATGCACGACACGCTGAAGTACCTGTGCCTGGATCCGGTTTACCGCAAGCATCACCACGACCTGCTGACCTTTGGCCCGCTGTATGCCTTCAGCGAGAACTTCGTGCTGCCCTTCTCCCACGACGAGGTTGTGCATCTGAAGCGTTCGATGCTGGGGAAGATGCCCGGGGATGATTGGCAGCGCTTCGCCAATTTGCGTCTGGCCTTTACCTACCAGTGGACGTATCCCGGCAAGAAGCTGCTGTTCATGGGCAGCGAGTTCGGGCAGCCCTCGGAATGGAACGTGCGCGAATCGCTGGCCTGGGAGCTGCTCGGGGATCCGCGCCATGGCGGCATGCAGCGACTGGTACGCGACCTGAATCAGCTCTACAGGACGCAGGCGGCCTTGCATGCACTGGACTTCGATGCGGCAGGCTTCCAGTGGCTCAGCTGGAGTGATGCAGAGAACTCCACACTGGGCTACCTGCGCCGCAACGGCGATGCATGCCTGCTTGTCGCGCTGAATTTCACGCCGGTTGCGCGCACCGGTTACCGCATTGGCGTGCCGCTTCCCGGCGAGTACCGCGAGATCCTGAACTCGGACTCCAGGTTCTACGGCGGCAGCGATCTCGGCAACCCGGTGCCGCTGACCGCCGAGGCCGTTCCCTGCATGCATCAGCCCTGGTCGGTGGTGATCACCCTGCCGCCACTTGCCGGCGTGATCCTGGTGCCGCTGAACTGACGACTCAGGCGCCTGCCTGCACCCAGCGCATGAGGCCCATTTCGTAGGGATGCGCCAGATACACGTGCCATGGAACGGCCCGTATCTGCAGATTCAGCGCCCCGCACCATGGCGGACGAAAGACCACACGGTAACGTTGCACGCCCTCGCCGTCAGCAGCACCGAGCGGTTCAAAGAGCTCGACATAGGCGTGATCATTGCCTACCACCCGCGTGCCGCGTTCGGCAGCACCACGCTCGGCAAACCGCTTGACCGACACGGTCAGCTCCGAGCAGAGATCTCGCGTTACCAGGCATTCGAGGCGCAGGTCATCGGGCGCCAGGCCGTGCAGCGACACGTCGACCTCGATGGTGACCGGTTCATTGAAGTCGATGCGCTGCCCTATCGGCGCTGCCAGGCGCAGGCTCACGCCTGACCAGGCCGCGCGAATCCGCTTTTTCCATTCAGCCAGTGTCTTCGCGGCAGCATGCCCGTCGCTGCTCAACTGCCGCCCGCGGTTTGCAGCAGGCGCATAGAACAACCCGGCGTAGTCGTGCACAACACGGTTCATGTTGAAGTGAGGCAGGATGGTCGACATCGAGCGCTTGCATTTGCGCACCCAGCCTGGCGAGTAGCCAAGACGGTCGTCCCGCGCATAGTAGAGCGGTATCACCTCATCCTGGAGGATCTCGTACAGCGTACGGGCATCGTGCCAGTCACGTTCGGCGGTGTCATCCGAGCGCGGCGAGGGAGGAATCGCCCAGCCATTGTCGCCGTCATAGGCTTCGGCCCACCAGCCATCCAGCACACTGACGTTGACGGTACCGTTGATCGCCGCCTTCATTCCCGAGGTGCCGCTGGCCTCCATCGGATAGACCGGCGTATTCAGCCAGACATCGACGCCGGAAGTCAGCATTCGGCCAAGCCCCATGTCGTAGCCCTCGACGATCAGCAGCTTCCCCGAGAACTCCGGCAGCTGGCTGACCCGGTGCAACTCCCTGAGGAGTTCCTGGGCCGGCTGGTCGGCCGGGTGCGCCTTGCCGGCAAACACGAACACCACCGGGCGTTCGTCCATATCGACGATCTGCTTGAGCCAGCCCAGATCCTGCAACAGCAGGGTCGCACGCTTGTAGGTGGCAAACCGCCTGCCAAAGCCCACGGTCAGTACATCGGGATGCTCGGGATCCAGGTACTTGAGCATCCGGTGCACATGTGCCTCCGAAAGCTGGTTGCGTCCGTGCTGGCGACGCAGACGCTCGCGAAGACCGCGCAGCATCGCTGCCTTGACCTGCTGGTTCACATACCAGAATCGTCCGTCCGGGATTTCTTCGATCTTGCCGAGCAGCTCCCTGTCGGTAACCTGGTAGCGCCAGGAGGGACCGAGGTTCTGCTCCAGCAGATCCGCCCACTCCTTCTGCATGAAGGTAGGAACATGCACACCATTGGTTACATAGCCAACGGGATTCTCGGCTGCCGGCACCTCCGGCCATGCGCCGGCGCAGATTTCCGATGTTACCCGGCCATGCAGCCGGCTGACGCCATTGACATGCCGTGATCCGCTCAATGCGAGCCGGGTCATGTTGAAGCCCGGATGCGCCTCGCTCTCGCGTGCGAGCTGCAGAAAGGACTCTTCACTGATGCCCAGCTCAGGCACCAGTGTGCGGAAGTGGTTCAGGATGAGTTCGCGGTCGAATACGTCGTGTCCGGCTGATACCGGTGTATGTGTGGTGAAGACGGTATTTGCGGCCACGACCTCGATCGCCGCGTCGAACACCAGACCACCGGTCACCAGTTCGCGCACGCGCTCCACAACCTGGAAGGCGGCATGTCCCTCATTGATGTGCCAGACCTGCGGATTCAGTCCGGCGGCGCGCAGAGCGCGCACGCCGCCGATCCCCAGGATGATCTCCTGCTGCAGCCGCAACTGGCCGTCACCACCATAGAGCTGGCGGGTAATCAGCCGGTCGTTGGGTTCATTCTGCGAGAGATCGGTATCGAGCAACAGGACGTTGATCCGCCCGACGCCGGCCTGCCAGACCTTGACGGCAACCCGCCTGCCGTCGATGGGGCAGTACACAACAACCTCGTTGCCTGCACTGTCGCAGACAGCGCGAACCGGTGCGTCATAGGCCTGGATGCAGCCGTACTCGGCAATCTGCTGACCGTGCTCGTCGATCCGCTGGTTGAAGTAACCCTGCCGGTACAGCAAGCCAACCGCGATGAAAGGCAGGCCCATATCGCTCGCGGTCTTGCAATGGTCACCGGCGAGAATGCCGAGACCACCCGAATAGATCGGAAAACTCTCGTGATAACCGAACTCGGCACAAAAGTAGGCAATCAGGTCATCGTGTCCCAGCCCGGCGGGCTTGTAGCCGTCGATCTGCTGCTCGAGGTAGGAGTCATACTCCGCAACAGCGCGCCGATAGGCGCCGAGGAATGAGTCGTTTCTTGCTGCCAGCTCCAGCAGGGACTGGTCTATGCATCGCAGGAACACCTTGGGGTTGCGACCGGTTCGCCACCACAGGTCGCGATCCAGGGTATCGAACAGCTGGCGGGTCGGGCGATGCCAGCTGAACCAGAGGTTGGAGGCCAGGTCACTCAGGCGCTGGATGCGCTCGGGCAATCGGGCCTGCACGTGCAAGGGAAACTGTTGTCCGGTCATGAAACGCGTTCTGCTCAACGGGGGAATGGCCAAGCCGGCGATTATGCAGCGTCCTGCGCGCCAGCGGCAATTTGCCGCACCGGGTTTGTGAACTGCGGCCGGATACCGCAGCACTCCGTTCGCGTATCAGTCCTGTCGCTGCAGCAAAGCCAGAAACCCTTCCTCGTCCAGCACCTCTACGCCAAGCGCAGTGGCCCGGGCCAGTTTTGAACCGGGATTCTCCCCGCACACGAGGTAACTCGTGCGGGAGGAGATGCTGCTGCTGACCTTGCCCCCCAGGGCCTCGATCTTCGCCCTGGCTGCATCGCGGCTCATCCCGGCCAGCGTGCCCGTGAGCACGAAGGTCCGGCCCTGGAGGACCTGCGCACCATGCTCCGGTACCGGCAAGTCATCCCAGCTCAGGCCCGCCGCGCGCAGGTCTGCAATGACCTGCTGGTTCTCGCGCTGCCGGAAAAACGCGCTGATCCCGGCCGCCATGACCGGGCCGATATCAGGCACCGCCAGCAGTTCATCCTCACTCGCAGCCGCCAGCTTTTCCAGGCTGCCGAAATGACGTGCCAGCAGATTGCTGGTCACATCTCCGACCTCGGGGATGCCAAGCGCATAAAGAAAACGTGCGAGGGTGGTCCTGCGGCTGCGGGCCAAGGCCTCCATCCCGCTGAGCTGCGCGCTGTCCAGATGGTAGAGATCAGCCGGACTCCGCACCATGCCACTGTCGACCAGCTGCTCGATCAGCTGATCACCCAGACCGCTGATGTCCATCGCGCGCCGTGATGCAAAATGACGGAGCGCCTGCTTCCGCTGTGCCGGACAGACCAGGCCAGCACTGCAGCGCAGGACAATCTGCCCCTCCGCCTGGACCACATCGGAGC
>JAHDYN010000215.1 GCA_023383735.1 Gammaproteobacteria bacterium
GCGACCGTTCCAGGTCGGCGACGCACAGCAGGGCCTCGAGGCGGCGCAGGCGCCGGTCGGTCCGCCAGTCCTTGGCGAGCTCAATGGCAGCCCGGCTCAGGTTGCCGTATTGCTCGAGTTTTCCCTCGAAGAGTTCGAACAGGGTAAAGGCGTCGGCGGTGCCGCCGGCGAAGCCCGCCAGCACCCGGCCATCGGCCAGGCGGCGAACCTTGCGCGCGTTGCCCTTGACGATGGTGTTGCCGAGCGTCACCTGGCCATCGCCACCCACCGTGACCACGCCATTTTTGCGCACCGATACGATGGTGGTGCCGTCAAACTGCTGCATCGCTGCGCCGCCCCGGAAAACTGCTGGACATGTCTAATTGGGGGCGATTGCGGGAAATACAAGCAGGAGCACCTTCAGGCCCGACCGTTGGCGGAAAGGCGTGCCTGAAAGTGCTCCTGCCGGGGCGTTCCCCCGCCCTGGGCGGCGGCTACTCGGCAGTCTTGCCTGGGCTCTTCTTGCCCTGGTGCTTCTGGCGCATTTCCTGCTTCATTTCCTCGCACTTGGCGGGATCGGCCTTGCACCTGGCCTTCATCTCGTCGCGCTTCCGGCGCATTTCCTGCTTCATCTGCTCGCACTTTTCGGGATCCGCCTGGCATTTTTCCTTCATTTCGGCCCGTTTGGCCTTCATCTGCTCGCGTTGTTCCGCGCATTTCTCCGGATTCTCTGCACAGAAGGCCTTGCGTTTGGCCCGGGCCTCTTCGCACTTGCCGGGGTTTTCCTTGCAGAACTCGCGTCCCGGTTTGGGCGGAACGGACGATTCCTCGGCCTGCAGGGAGGTGGTGCCGAGGAACAGGCTGGCGGTGGCTGCAACAATCAGCAAAGCAGGGCGCAGACGCATGATCGGTCTCCTTGGATCTGTGTAGTTAACTTGTGCTCTTGTTGCTTGTAACGGCTGATGTCGCCAACGGTTGACACCCGCCGCCCGGCATCGTTGCCGGGATCAGGCTTTCTTCTGCCGGGCCCGGGGGTGGGCCTTGTCATAAACCTGGGCCAGGTGCTGGAAATCGAGGTGCGTGTAGATCTGCGTGGTGCTGATATCCGCATGACCGAGCATCTCCTGCACGCTGCGCAGCTCGCTGCTCGACTCCAGCAGGTGCGTGGCAAAACTGTGCCGGAACAGGTGCGGGTACACGCGGCGGGGCAGCCCCGCGCGCTGCGCCCAGTAGCGCACGCGGTTCTGCACGGTGCGCGGGCTGATGCGCGTGCCGCGATTGCTGACAAACAACGCGGGCTCGCCGGCGCTGGCTGATTCATCGCGGATCGCCAGCCAGTCGCTGATCGAGCGGCGCGCAAACCGGCCGACCGGCACGATGCGGGTCTTGCTGCCCTTGCCGGTGACGCGCACGGTGCCGTCTGCCAGGTCGACATCGCCGAGATCAAGACCAATCAGTTCGGCAAGCCGCAGCCCGGAGGAATAAAAGAGTTCCAGCATTGCGCGGTCGCGCACGGTATCCGCTTCGCTGCCTTCGATCTGCAGCAGCCTCGCCATCTGGTCGGTGTCGAGGGTGTCGGGAAGCCTGCGTGCCACCTGCGGCGCAGCCACACCCGCCCCCGGGTTGCTTTTCAGCACACCCTCGCGAATCAGGTACTTCATGAAGCTGCGTACGCCCGACAGGCGGCGCTGGATGCTTCTCGGTGCCAGTCCGCCGGCATGACTGAGCGCGGCGAACCGGCGCAGCTGGTGTGATTTCAGTTCGGCGAAGCTGCCGATGCCGTGCTTGTCGCAGAACTCCGCGAGGCAGCCGAGATCGCGGCGGTAGGCCTTCGCGGTATGTTCCGACAACCGCCGTTCGAGCTTCAGATGCTCAAGGAATTGTTCGGCTGTCTGCCACTGCGCCGGATCCATGTCGTGGCGGTCTCCATCGCTGTTCAGCGGATACGCAGCGCGCAGCTCACCAGTTCGCCGAGGCGGGTCAGGAAGTCGATGCTCATGCCCGGATGAAAATGTCCGGAGTCGCGGCTGCCAATGGCCAGGAAGCCCATTTCGGCATGGGCGCCAAGCGGCACCAGTGCGGCCGAGCCGATCTCGATGTTGTCCGGGCCGAACAGGAAGTCCCGCTGCGTGTCGCGGATCTGCCCGCAGCGGGGTGCGTTGGACTGCATGAAGGTGCGAAACGGGGCGATCTGCGCATCTTCGCGCTCGACGACGCGCAGAAAGCGGCCAGCCGCTGCGGCGTCGGCCGGGACATCGAAAACGACGAGGATGGCGCGGTCGGCGTTGAAAGACACCCGCAGCTGTTCTTCGAGCACCTTGATCACGCCGGCCTGGTCGGGTGCGGCCAGCATCAGCATCGCCAGCGAGTGAATGCGGGCCGCGAGCGCGTCGTTGCTGCGCGCGATGTCGACGAGGTCCTTGAGCTTGCGTTCGAGCTTCAGGTTTTTCTGTCGCAACACCAGGATCTGCCGCTCGACGAGCGAAACCGCCGGTCCGCCGGCATTGTGCGGCAGGCGCAGGCTGTTCAGCAGGCTGCCGTGCCGCTCGAAGAACTCCGGATTGGCCTGCAGGTAGTCCGCAATCGATTCTTCGGTGATCTCGGGACTCACGGCATGCTGATGTTTGAGTGTGCTCATAGCTCTGTCGATCCTTCGAATGCCGTTACCGCATCGCCGGTCATCCATACGGGTTGACCCGGGCCCTCCCACCGGATCTGCAGTGTCCCGCCAGGCAATTCAACGCTTACTTCGGGATCGAGCAGATTCCAGGTTCGCCCCACAACCACTGCTGCACAGGCGCCGGTTCCGCAGGCCGCCGTCTCGCCGACGCCGCGCTCGAACACCCGCAAGCGGATGCGGTTCGCGGCCATCACCTGCATGAAACCGATGTTAGCACGGTTGGGAAAACGCTCATGCCGCTCGAGCAGCGGGCCGAGTTCGGCCACGCGCGCCGTGGCGACATCGTCGGTCCGCAACACGGCGTGCGGATTGCCCATCGAGACCACGCCGATCCGCACGGACTCGCCGGCCACATCGATCGCGTACTCTGCCTGTGCCTGTTCGGCCTTGAACGGCACCAGCGCGGGACGGAACTCGGGTATCGCCATCTCGACGGTGACGCGGCCATCGGCATCGATGCGCGCACGCACGCTGCCGCTGCCATGGCCAAGCCGCAATTCCCGCCGGCTGTCGCCGCCGACCAGCCGTGCGATACAGCGCGCACCGTTGCCGCACTGTTCTGCTTCGCTGCCGTCGGTATTGAAGATCCGGTAGTGCACATCGTCGCCGGCCCGTCGCGGCGCTTCGAGCCATAGCAGCTGGTCAAAGCCGATGCCGCGCCGCCGGTCGGCGAGTGCGCGAATGCGCTCGGCCGAGGGCAGGGCGAAGCCGTCGCCGCGAACCAGGACGAAGTCGTTGCCGAGCCCGTGCATTTTCGTGAACGGAACGCGCATGGCGTGATCGATCCGGAGAGCAATTGAACAGACGGAAGTATAGCGGGCAGTCGCCGGCGTGGACTTTTGTCAAATCGGTCGTTATGGTAAGCCGGCATTTGTCCGGCACAGGACAAAAACACCAACAAAAACAAGGAAAGCCGAATCATGCGTCACATCATGGTCCTGAATTCCAAAGGCGGCAGCGGCAAGAGCACCATTGCCACCAGCCTGGCCGCCTACTACGCAGGCCGTGGTGAGAACGTCGCGCTTGTCGACTATGACCAGCAGGCATCCAGCCTCGACTGGCTGGCAAGACGCCCCGAAAACCGTCCGCAGATTACCGGCGTCGCCGGTTTCGAGGACGGCTTCAAGCACCTGCCGCGCAGCGCCGACCTGGCCATCATCGATGCGCCGGCCGGCTGCTACGGCAAGCAGCTCACCGAACTGGTCCGCCATGCCGAAACCGTGGTGGTGCCGGTGCTGCCCTCGACCATCGATATTCTCGCCACCAGCAAGTTCATCGACGCCCTGCGCGAAGTCGGCAAGGTCGAGCGCAAGGAAGTGAAGCTGGCGGTGGTCGGCAACCGGGTCCGTGACAACACGCTGATTTCACAGGACCTCGATGACTATCTCGGCACGCTGAAGATGCCCTATGTCACCAAGCTGCGCGAAGCACAGAACTATGTGCGCGCCTATACGCGCGGGCTGGGCATCCACGAGCTGCCCGAGTACCTGGCCTGGCCCGACTGGGAGCAGTGGAAGCCGCTGGTTTCCTGGCTCAACAGCAAGCGCAGCCAGCCCTGACACCCGCCCGACAGCCGATTCCCGGTCCGGC
>JAHDYN010000216.1 GCA_023383735.1 Gammaproteobacteria bacterium
TCGGCGTGACGATGTTCCTCCCGGAGGAAGACCGCTACAGCTACAGCAAGCGGCGACTCAACAGCCAGATCGCGAGCCTCTTCGGTGGCCGCATCGCCGAGGAACTGGTCTTCGGCAGCGATGCGGTGACCACGGGCGCCTCCAACGACATCGAGCGGGCGACGGAGATAGCCCGGAACATGGTGACCAAGTGGGGCCTGTCCGAGCGCCTCGGGCCATTGACCTATACGGAAGAAGACGGTGAGGTGTTTCTGGGGCGCAGCGTTACCAGCCACAAGCAGGTATCGGATGTCACCATCCACGCAATCGATGAGGAGGTGCGCAAGATCATCGATGCGAATTACCGTCTCGCCAGCGGCATTCTCACCACGCACATGGACAAGCTGCATGCCATGTCCGCTGCGCTGATCAAGTTCGAGACGATCGATGAACACCAGATCAAGGACATCATGGCTGGCCGCGAGCCCCGTCCGCCGGAGGACTGGGACAGCAGCGGTGGTCCGGGTGCACCGGCGACGGTGTCCGGCAGCGGTGGTGGCAAGGGCGATGAGCCCGGTCTCGGTGAGCCGGCGAGCCAGCATCGCACCCGGAGTTAGGCTGCCGGCAGAGAGGCACGCAGGCTTTCGTTGATCCGGCCAGTCGTTTCAGGTCAGTTGCTCTGCGCCGGATGGTTTCATTTCGCCCAGATACGGCTCCGACATCCCGTGGCTGCCTGGTCATGGGCATCCTGAATGTCACCCCCGATTCGTTCTGGGATGGTGGGCGCTACCGTCAGGTCGATGCGGCGCTTGCCCATGGCCTGCAACTCATCGCCGAGGGCGCCGACATACTCGATATCGGCGGCGAATCCACACGGCCGGGCGCCTCGACTCCGGGTGCCGGAGAAGAACTGGACAGGGTGATCCCGGTCATTGAGAAACTGCGCCAGCGCAGTGACATCCCGATCTCCATCGATACCTGCGACGCCGAAGTCATGCAGGCTGCGGTCGCCGCCGGTGCCAGCATGATCAATGATGTCAGTGCGCTGGGCCGTCCGGGTGCCCTGGCGGCTGCCGTGGCGGCGGGAGTTCCGGTCTGCCTGATGCATATGCAGGGCGATCCGCAGAGCATGCAGCGTCAGCCGAGCTACATCGACGTGGTGACGGAGGTCAGGGATTTCCTGGTCCAGCGGGCCGCTGAATGCATGGCGGCAGGATTGCCGCGCGATTGTCTTATACTCGATCCCGGTTTCGGCTTTGGCAAGAACCTTGAGCACAATCTCAGCCTGCTGCGCGACCTGGATGTACTCGTTGCCGCGGGTTTTCCGGTTCTCGTCGGCCTCTCCCGCAAGAGCATGCTCGGCAAGCTGCTGGGCAGGGCTGCGGAAGACCGGCTTCCCGGCAGTCTTGCACTGGCTGTGGCAGCCCGACAGCGTGGTGCAAGGATCGTCAGGGTGCATGATGTTGCTGCGACACTCGATGTGTTCCGCACGCTTGATGCGGTCGAAGATCCGCGGGGAACCGCCGGCGCAGGACCGGAAGGTCATGAGCAGAACAGCGTGAGCAGAACTGGAGTATCCGAGTGAGCAGAAAACTGTTTGGTACCGACGGCATCCGGGGCCAGGTTGGCGAGTATCCGATGACCGCCGAGTTTGCCCTGCGCCTCGCCAGTGCCGCTGCACACGTGCTGGCGCCGCAGGGTGGCACGGTGCTCATCGGCAAGGACACGCGGGTGTCCGGTTACATGTTCGAGTCGGCCCTGGAGGCCGGATTTGTCGCCGCCGGCATGGACGTGATGCTGGTCGGGCCGCTGCCTACACCGGGAATTGCCTACCTCACGCGGACGCTGGGTGCGGATCTGGGCGTGGTGATCAGCGCCTCGCACAATCCCTACCAGGATAACGGCATCAAGTTCTTCGACCGGGAAGGCGGGAAACTGTCGGACGCCATCGAGGCTGCCATCGAAGCGCGCCTGGAATCACCGGCCATCACCCGCGAATCCAGCCAGCTGGGCCGGGCCAAGCGGATCGACAATGCGCTGCTGTCCTACCAGAACTTCTGTATCTCGACGGTGTCGTCCGGGCTGCGCCTGGACGGATTAAAGATTGTCGTCGATTGCTCGCATGGTGCGGCCTACAAGGTGGCGCCCCGGGTGCTGACCGAACTGGGCGCGGAGATCGTGCCGATCGGCTGTTCGCCAAACGGCAGAAACATCAACGATGGCTGCGGTTCGATGAAGCCGGAGCTGCTGCAACTGACGACCACGGGCGTGCGTGCGGACCTCGGTGTTGCACTTGATGGTGATGGCGATCGCCTGCTCATGGCGGATCACACCGGCGCACTGGTGGATGGCGACCAGCTGCTGTGGGTGCTGGCGAGCGCGTGGCAGAAGAGCGGCGAGCTGCAGGGGCCGGTGGTCGGTACCCTGATGAGCAACTTCGGGCTTGAACGCGGTCTGGGTGAACTCGGCATCGAATTCCTGCGTGCCAGGGTTGGCGACCGTTATGTGCTGGAGTTGCTGCGCGAGAGGGGTGGCCGGCTGGGCGGAGAGACCTCCGGCCATTTGCTGTGCCTGGACAAGACCACCACCGGCGACGGCCTGATCAGTGCGCTGCAGGTACTCAGCGTGGTCAAGAATACCGGCAGCCGTCTGGCCGACCTGGTTGCCGGCATGCCGCGCTATCCGCAGAAACTGGTCAACGTCCGTGTTGCAAAAAAGCTGGATCTGGATGGTTCCCCGCCGGTGCAGGCGGCTGTGCTCAGGGCGCAGCAGCAACTGGCCGGGCGCGGGCGGGTGGTTCTGCGTCCCTCGGGTACCGAGCCGGTGGTGCGGGTCATGGTCGAAGGCGACGACCGTGCCGAGGTCGAGCGCCTGACCGAGGAGCTGGCGGAGACGGTGCGTCAAGCGGCAAATGCCTGATCTGCATTGATTTCCGGCGGAGCTGGGGCTAACCTGCGCCGTCTTTTGCGGGCCGCGCGCCGGAATGCGCGCCTGTCTCCCCGGAGTCTCGTATGTCAAATCGGCGGCCCCTCGTGGCTGGTAACTGGAAGCTGAACGGCAGTCGTGCCGCAAACACCGCGCTGATCAGCGCCTTGCGCGCCGGTCTGCCGGCGCAGTCGCGCACCGATGTGGTGGTGTGTCCGCCATACGTCTATCTGGCCGAGGTATCTGCGGCTATCCACGATAGCGTTATTCAGCTCGGTGCCCAGAATGTCGCAGCAGAGGATTCCGGTGCATTTACCGGTGAAGTGGCCGCCGGCATGTTGCGTGATGTCGGTTGCGGGTTCGTGATCATCGGCCACTCGGAGCGGCGCGCTTGCTATGGCGAGACGGACGACCTGACCGCCGCCAAGGTTGCAGCTGCCCTGCGTTGCGGACTCAGGCCGATCCTGTGCGTCGGTGAGACGCTCGCCGAGCGTGATGCGGGAGATACCCTGAATGTCGTGCGGCGGCAGCTGGAGGCAGTGCTGGCAGTGACGGGCGCAGAGGCTTTTTCTGCAGGGCTGGTCGCTTATGAGCCGGTCTGGGCGATAGGTACGGGGCGCACGGCAACGCCGATGCAGGCACAGGAAGTACATGCAGAGATTCGGGCTACGCTGGCGCGACGCGATGCTACAATTGCCGCCGCTGTTCGTGTGCTTTACGGCGGCAGCGTCAAGGCTTCCAATGCGAAGGATCTTTTCGCAATGGCAGACATAGATGGCGGACTGATCGGCGGCGCCTCGCTGGATGCGGCCGGGTTTCTCGGTATTTGCAAGGCAGCGGCAGAGAGTTATTGATGACTACCCTGAACACAATTGTGCTGGTTGTACACGTACTCGTGGGCGTGATGATGGTCGGTCTGATCCTCATTCAGCGCGGCAAGGGTGCTGATGCCGGCGCTGCATTCGGGTCCGGCGCTTCCGGTACGGTGTTCGGTGCGCGGGGTTCGGCCAACTTCCTGTCGCGGTCGACGGCGATTCTGGCGGGAATATTCTTTTGTACCAGTCTCGGGCTTGCGTATCTGGGTTCCCAGCGTGAGGCGCCGCAGAGCCTGCTTGATATTCCGACCGAATCTGCCGCGATCGGTGATCAGGGCCTGCCGGTAGTCGGACCGCCGCCCGCAGAGACCCAGGCACCGGCGACAGGGGCATTGCCGGCTTTGCCATCAGTGCCGCCTGCGGGTCCGGTTCAGGAAGACAAGCAGACGGATTGAATTTTTTTCGAGCGCCGACGTGGTGGAATTGGTAGACACGCCGTCTTGAGGGGGCGGTGGCGAAAGCT
>JAHDYN010000217.1 GCA_023383735.1 Gammaproteobacteria bacterium
GGCTGCCGCTGGAAGGCATCGGGCTGATTCTCGCGGTGGACTGGCTGCTGGACCGCTTTCGCACCAGCGTCAATGTCTGGGGCGATGCAGTGGGGGCTGCCGTGGTCGAGCGACGCGTGCTGGATGGCAACGGGCGGCGGCAGGGCTGACTGGCAGCGACTCTGCTCAATGGGGTAGTCTGCCCAGCTGATCGGGTTCCGGAGTGTATCGATGCTTTTTGCCAGATTCTGCCGCATAGCCGCCCTGCTTGTGATCTCGGGGTTGCCACTGGCAGCTCATGCCTCGGGTGCCGGTGCAGCAATCGAGGTGCCGAACCTCGTCGGCACGCCATTGGCGATAGTGGCTCTGAGCTGCTTTGTGCTCGCCTATGTCTCCGTGATCGCGGAGGAGTTCACGCACCTGCGCAAGTCGAAGGCCGTGGTGGTGGTGGCTGGCGTGATCTGGGTGCTGGTCGGAATTGCCTATGCACAGGCCGGGGTGGCGGGGGCAAGCGAGCTGCTGAAGACGCAGATCCAGGAATATGCCGAGTTGCTCCTGTTTCTGCTGGCTGCGATGACCTACGTGAACACGCTGCAGGAGCGCGGTGTTTTCAATGCGCTGCGGGACTGGCTCATCGGGCGCGGATTCCGGCCGCGCACGCTGTTCTGGATTACCGGCGTGCTGGCGTTCTTCCTGTCGCCGATCCTCGACAACCTGACCACCGCGCTGGTGATGGGCGCCGTGGTGGTCTCGGTGGGGGCAGGCAATCCGCGTTTTATTGCCATTGCCTGCGCGAATATCGTCGTGGCTGCCAATGCCGGTGGTGCCTTCAGTCCCTTCGGCGACATCACGACGCTGATGGTCTGGCAGAAGGGACTGGTGACCTTCAGGGAGTTCTTCGCGCTGTTTGTGCCTTCGCTGGTGAACTGGCTGGTACCGGCCATCATCATGGTCTTCGCGGTACCCGGCTCGGAGCCGGCGAAGCTCGAAACGCGTGCCGAGGTCAAGCCTGGAGGTTACGTGGTGGCCGGACTGTTTGCACTGACCATCGCGATGACGGTGAGCGTGCACAATTTTCTGCATCTGCCGCCGGCACTCGGGATGATGACGGGCATGGGGGTGCTGAGCATCTACGGCTTCTTTATCCGCCGCCAGGAGTTGAACGGACACGGCGAGAACCAGGACGGCTCGATGGCGGTGCAGATACCGGCGGGTTTCAAGCCGGCCAAGCGACCCTTCGACATCTTCATCAGCATGAAGCGTGTGGAGTGGGACACGCTGATGTTCTTCTATGGCGTGGTCATCAGTGTGGGTGGCCTGGGCGCGCTCGGCTACCTGCACCTGCTGGCTGATGCGACTTATACGGATCTCGGACCGTTGACGGCAAACATCCTGGTCGGCATCGCTTCGGCAATCGTGGACAATATCCCGATCATGTTTGCGGTGCTGAACATGAACCCCGACATGTCGCACGGTCACTGGCTGCTGGTGACGCTGACCGCCGGTGTCGGTGGCTCGATGCTTTCGATCGGTTCGGCAGCGGGCGTGGCGCTGATGGGCCAGGCTCGTGGCGTATACACGTTTTTCGGGCATTTGCGCTGGAGCTGGGCCATCGCACTTGGCTATGCGGCGAGCATATGGACGCACCTGGAACTGAATGCAGCGGCATTTTGACCCCGGTCATGGCGGGCCTGGCGCTGGCAGGGCGATCATGCGCCTGACCTGATGGAGAAACAGCGTGGATGATTCGATCGTGGCCGGCGTGGTGGTGCCCTTCGTTGTGGCGACTGTCTGCATCGCCATCTGTCTGGCTTTTTCGCAGAAAAAGGATGCGCAGCTGTCGGCACGCTCGCCGGGCAGCATGTCCTACAAGTGGGGTTATTTTCTCGGCTACAGCGGCCTGATGACGGCTGTTGCCGGGGTTGCCGGTGGCCTGGCAATGCCCAGGATAGGCTTTTATCCGGCCTGGGCGCCGTTTGTCGTGGTCTATGCCCTCGCTTTCGGGGTGGCGAGTTACGGGGTGCTCATGCGGCGGCGATGGGGCTGGATCTTCCACATACCCTTGAGCATGAACATGGGTCTATGGGCCTTCAACAGCGTGTATTTTTTCAATCGCTGGAAGGAACTGGGCACCGACAGCTGATCGCCGGGCGATTTCAGAATCTCGCTACCAGTCCCGCAAAGACCTCCCACTGCCACAGTACATCGCCGCTGGCGCCAACCAGGCAGGCGGATCCCTCCGGCCCTGATCGGCAGAAGATGCTGCTGTCGCTGTCCAGGACGGCACCCAGCGCCCGTACCTCGAGACGCACGCCGATCTGCTCGGTCGGGAAGAGCTGTGCGCCACCGCCGATGCCGAAGGCAAACACCGTATCCGAATCGTAGCCGGAGCTGTCCGGGCTCAGGTGGGCGGCGCCGATCCCGGCGGCCAGAAAGGGGCGTACCAGTTGCCCGGGTCCCACATAGGTGCCGCCGAGCAGCAGGTAGCTGATATCCACATCGAGTGCGGGGTCAATCGCGGCAGGCGCGTCGTCGATGCCTGCCGACTGGCGGCTGAAGTACAGCTCCCATTCGGTGTATGCATCGTCGCCGATCGCTTCTGCCGGCGCATTGAGAATGAAGCCGAACGCGGCACCGTCATCAAGCGAGACTTCTGCGTCCGTGTCATCGCTTTCGAAGTTGCCACCCATCCGGTAGCCGAGCAGGGGCGTGACGGAAAAGCGATATTCGCCAGGCTCCGCTGCAGGTGCAGGTGCTGGAGCGGCCAACAAGGCGGACAGGACGAGTAGGCCGGCATACGGGCCGGTACGGATCATGGCGCTGCTCATGACAGGGTCGGGTTTTCCGAAGGTGCGAAGTTTCAACCTATACTCGCACAGAATTCACGTCTTCCGGAGAGTCCTGTGTCCCGAGCAAGCAGCTGTCGCCTGGGTGCGCTTTACCTTGCCTGTGTGCTCCCGGTGGCGGCGATGCATGCGTCTGAGCTGGCGGCCGAGGCCCCGGCAAGACCCAGGGTGGGTCTGGTGCTCGGCGGCGGCGGCGCGAAGGGTGCGGCGCATATCGGCGTCCTGCGGGTACTGGAAGAAATGCGCATACCCGTGGACTGCGTGGCCGGCACCAGCATGGGGGCGCTGGTCGGTGCAACCTTTGCCTCGGGTCTGCCGCCCGAAGAGATCGAGCGCAGGGTACTGGCCGTCGACTGGTCGCGGACCGTTGGTACGGCCGGCGTTCGTGACCAGACGCCCATCAATGCAAAACTGCAGGGTTCGACCTATACCAACAATCTGGACATCGGCATCAGGGGCGGCAGACTCAAGGGTGGTGGCGGGGTCCTCAAGTCGCAGGAGATCGAGGAGCTCCTGCGGAACCTCGTCGCCAATGCGCGCTACGTTGACAACTTCGACAGCCTGCCCATCCCGTTCAGGGCAGTGGCAACCGACATGCTGGCTGGCGAGATGGTGGTGCTCGGCAAGGGTGACCTGACCGTGGCGATGCGCGCAAGCATGGCGGTGCCGGGCGCCTTCTCGCCGGTCATCCTCGGTGACCAGGTGCTGGCCGATGGCGGTCAGATGCGCAACGTGCCGGTGGATATCGCCAGGGAGCTGTGTGGAGAGGTGATCATCGCCGTATCGCTGGAGACGCCACCGCCAAAGCCGGAAGACCTGACCTCATCGCTGGCGCTTGCCGGGCGTTCAATCGATGTGATGATCGATGCGAACGGCAGGGCCCAGCTGGCGACCCTGACTGACAGGGATGTGAGCATCGTGGTGCCGATGGGCGATATCGGCTCGGCCAGTTTCGAGCGGGTGCCGGATGCCGTTCCGCTTGGGCGGGCCGCTGCGCTGTCGAAATCGGCCGAACTGCTGCGCTATGCAGTGCCGGAAGCGGAGTACCGGGCGTGGCAGGCGAAGCTGCGCCGCGATTACGAACAACCGATCCGGGTGGCCGGGGTCCGCATCGAGGGCCTGGAGCGTGTCAACCCGGACTATGTGCGCGCCGAAGTGATTGCCACCCGGCCTGGTGCGGAGGTCACTCCCGATGTGATTGCTGAAGATGCCAGCCGGATCTATGCACTGGGTGATTTCCAGAAGGTTGAATACAGCGTGGTGGATACGCCCGTCTACCCGACGGTCGAATTCACGGCCACCGAGAAATCGTGGGGGCCGGATTTCCTGAAGTTCGACCTGGGCCTGGGCTTCACGGCCGGGGGCGATCTTTCCTTTGCCCTGGTGGGTGAGCATACCCGTACCTGG